>NZ_JBSXOP010000039.1:0-3578 GCF_056859535.1 Marinobacter sp. L-46 | reverse complement strand
AGCCTGACGATGACCTACTCTCACATGGGCGAACCACACTACCATCGGCGCTGGTCTGTTTCACGTCTGAGTTCGGGATGGGATCAGGTGGTTCCAGACCGCTATGGTCGTCAGGCAAAACGGATGATCACTGGGAAGGACGAGATAAAACGTGATGGTGATTTCTTGGAGCTGGCGTCTGCCTTGCTCTTGCGTTATCCGCAATTGTCTTGGGTGTTATATAGTCAAGCCGCACGAGCAATTAGTACTGGTTAGCTCAACGCCTCGCAGCGCTTACACACCCAGCCTATCAACGTCCTGGTCTTGAACGGCTCTTCAGGAGGCTCAAGGCCTCAGGGAGATCTCATCTTGGAAGGGGCTTCCCGCTTAGATGCTTTCAGCGGTTATCCTGTCCGAACATAGCTACCGGGCAATGCCACTGGCGTGACAACCCGAACACCAGAGGTTCGTCCACTCCGGTCCTCTCGTACTAGGAGCAGCTTTCCTCAAATCTCCAACGTCCACGGCAGATAGGGACCGAACTGTCTCACGACGTTCTAAACCCAGCTCGCGTACCACTTTAAATGGCGAACAGCCATACCCTTGGGACCGGCTTCAGCCCCAGGATGTGATGAGCCGACATCGAGGTGCCAAACACCGCCGTCGATGTGAACTCTTGGGCGGTATCAGCCTGTTATCCCCGGAGTACCTTTTATCCGTTGAGCGATGGCCCTTCCATACAGAACCACCGGATCACTATGACCTACTTTCGTACCTGCTCGACGTGTCTGTCTCGCAGTCAAGCGGGCTTGTGCCATTACACTAACCGCACGATGTCCGACCGTGCTTAGCCCACCTTTGTGCTCCTCCGTTACGCTTTGGGAGGAGACCGCCCCAGTCAAACTACCCACCACACAGTGTCCTCAACCCCGATAAGGGGCCAGAGTTAGAACCTCAAACATGCCAGGCTGGTATTTCAAGGTTGGCTCCACTCGAACTGGCGTCCGAGTTTCAAAGCCTCCCAGCTATCCTACACAAGCATGCTCAAAGTTCACTGTGAAGCTATAGTAAAGGTTCACGGGGTCTTTCCGTCTAGCCGCGGATACACCGCATCTTCACGGCGATTTCAATTTCACTGAGTCTCGGGTAGAGACAGCGCCCCCATCGTTACGCCATTCGTGCAGGTCGGAACTTACCCGACAAGGAATTTCGCTACCTTAGGACCGTTATAGTTACGGCCGCCGTTTACCGGGGCTTCGATCAAGAGCTTCGCACAAGTGCTAACCCCATCAATTAACCTTCCGGCACCGGGCAGGCGTCACACCGTATACGTCCACTTTCGTGTTTGCACAGTGCTGTGTTTTTAATAAACAGTCGCAGGGGCCTGGTATCTTCGACCGGCTTCCGCTCCACCCGCGGGGGTTTCACGTACACACCGGCGTGCCTTCTCCCGAAGTTACGGCACCATTTTGCCTAGTTCCTTTACCCGAGTTCTCTCAAGCGCCTTGGTATTCTCTACCTGACCACCTGTGTCGGTTTGGGGTACGGTCTCGAATAGCCTGAAGCTTAGAAGATTTTCCTGGAAGCAGGGCATCAATGACTTCGCGCCCTTGGGCACTCGTCGTCACGTCTCAGGATTGTGGACCCGGATTTGCCTAAGTCCACTCCCTACTCGCTTAAACCGGGACAACCGTCGCCCGGCTCACCTAGCCTTCTCCGTCTCTCCATCGCAGCTATCCAAGGTACGGGAATATTAACCCGTTTCCCATCGACTACACCTTTCGGTCTCGCCTTAGGGGCCGACTCACCCTGCGCCGATTAGCGTTGCGCAGGAACCCTTGGTCTTCCGGCGTGCGGGTTTTTCACCCGCATTGTCGTTACTCATGTCAGCATTCGCACTTCTGATACCTCCAGCAAGCTTCTCAACTCACCTTCGCAGGCTTACAGAACGCTCCCCTACCCCGCACACGTAAGTGTGCAGCCGCAGCTTCGGTGACCAGTTTGAGCCCCGTTACATCTTCCGCGCAGGCCGACTCGACTAGTGAGCTATTACGCTTTCTTTAAAGGATGGCTGCTTCTAAGCCAACCTCCTAGCTGTCTGAGCCTTCCCACATCGTTTCCCACTTAACTGGTACTTTGGGACCTTAGCTGGCGGTCTGGGTTGTTTCCCTCTTCACGACGGACGTTAGCACCCGCCGTGTGTCTCCCGGATAGTACTCACAGGTATTCGGAGTTTGCATCGGGTTGGTAAGTCGAGATGACCCCCTAGCCGAAACAGTGCTCTACCCCCTGTGGTATTCGTCCGAGGCGCTACCTAAATAGCTTTCGGGGAGAACCAGCTATCTCCGGGCTTGATTAGCCTTTCACTCCGATCCACAAGTCATCCCCTGGCTTTTCAACGACAGTGGGTTCGGTCCTCCAGTGCCTGTTACGGCACCTTCAACCTGCTCATGGATAGATCGCCCGGTTTCGGGTCTATGTCCAGCGACTGATTCGCCCTATTCAGACTCGGTTTCCCTACGGCTCCCCTAAACGGTTAACCTCGCCACTGAACATAAGTCGCTGACCCATTATACAAAAGGTACGCCGTCACAGAACAAGTCTGCTCCGACTGCTTGTACGCATACGGTTTCAGGGTCTATTTCACTCCCCTCACAGGGGTTCTTTTCGCCTTTCCCTCACGGTACTGGTTCACTATCGGTCAGTCAGGAGTATTTAGCCTTGGAGGATGGTCCCCCCATGTTCAGTCAACGTTTCTCGTGCGCCGACCTACTCGATTTCACTGGACTCAGGTTTCGGATACGGGGCTATCACCCACTATGGCGGCTCTTTCCAGGGCCTTCTCCTACCAGTTGTCCAGCTTAAGGGCTGGTCCCCGTTCGCTCGCCGCTACTTAGGGAATCTCGGTTGATTTCTTTTCCTCGGGGTACTTAGATGTTTCAGTTCCCCCGGTTCGCCTCTTACACCTATGGATTCAGTGTAAGATACCTAACCGAAGTTAGGTGGGTTTCCCCATTCAGAGATGTCCGGATCACAGCTCGTTTGCCAGCTCCCCGAACCTTATCGCAGGCTTCCACGTCTTTCATCGCCTCTGACTGCCAAGGCATCCACCGTATGCGCTTAGTTGCTTGACCATATAACCCCAAGACAACTGTGTTCCCTTTATCGACGCCCTGGTAAACCAGGAAATCCATAACGGGAGACAGTTCCTTGAAGCGATACAACAACCACTTCAACGACAACACCGGATAACGCTTGAAATCGCTATCACTTTGAACAGTTTCTCTCGGAGATAATGAGAGAAATCTATTCGTGTTCTATCTCGTCCAATTTGTTAAAGAGCAAATCTGACCCAGTGATCAGAAAGGAAGGCTTCATCAGGATGAAACATTCGTTTCTGTACACTACAGACTAGAGTACAAAGGCGCCTGCCCAGCAGACCCTTTTGCTCTCTTTACTAGCCAACCAAGTAATTCGTGTGGACTCTGACCGAAGCATTCGGCTTCGTTTAAGGAGGTGATCCAGCCGCAGGTTCCCCTACGGCTACCTTGTTACGACTTCACCCCAGTCATGAACCACACCGTGGTAATCGTCCTCCC
>NZ_JBSXOP010000038.1:0-60118 GCF_056859535.1 Marinobacter sp. L-46 | reverse complement strand
AGCCACTCGTTCAGGCTCGGGGGAAGAAGCAGTTCCTGGCCAGGCGAATACGGGCGGAAAGTGGTTCCCATCAGATTCTCCGGTGCTGAAGAATTTTTACGCATTATGCCAGAAGGTGTCTCCTGCCGCGCAGACTCCTAGCAGCAACTTCTTGCAGCTTGTTGGCTTCACGGCCGAAGTTCATGCCCACTTCACGGGCTTTTTCCGGCTGCTCGAAAAACTCAGGCTTCAGGCGGGTGTTCTCGGCTTTGTCCAGGGTGGAATCCGGGCTGTAGAGTGCGCCCATGCCGGAGTTGGCCACTGCGGCAATGGCATTGGCTGCGGCTTTCATCTGGTCGGCGTTGAACTCAACCTCGCCATCGACCGCCTGCGCCTTGATCTTGCCCATGTTCCAGGACATGAACTGGTAGGCTGCCTGGCGGGCTTCAATCTGGTCTTCAACACTCATCTGGGCGCTGGCCGGCATGGCGAAAGACAGCGCCAGAGCGGCGGCGGATACGAAACTTGTTTTCTTCATTTCAGGTCCCTCTCGTATGGTTTGCGTTTGGTCTGATTGGTCTTGCTGCAAAAATGCCTTATAAAGGTTTGGTTATGAGCACGCTACCTGTATAGACTCATTGCTGACAGTTATAAGAGCCTAAAGTTCAATCCGGAGAAATTCCACCATGGCAATATGGACAGTAACCCCCGATCTTGACCAGATGATGGCACACAGCCAGAAAACTGCCGTCAGTCACATGGGCATTGAATACCTTGAGGTCGGTGACGACTATGTGAAAGGCCGCATGCCGGTCGATGAACGCACGGTTCAGCCGTTTGGCATTCTGCATGGGGGCGCGTCGGTATTGCTGGCGGAAACGCTGGGCAGCATGGCGGCCAACTGTTGCCTGAAAGATAAGAACACCGTGGCCGTTGGCCTGGATATCAATGCCAACCACATCCGCCCGGTTACCGGCGGCTGGGTCTACGGAACCGCCCGTGCCCTGCATATCGGCAGTGCGACCCAGGTCTGGGAAATCCGGCTTGAGAACGAACAGGGCAAGGTAACCTGCATCTCGCGCCTGACCATGGCGGTTACCAAGCGGCCATAACGAGCGGCCGTATACCCGGAAGCGGGGTCAGTCCGAGCAGGTGTTGACCCGGCCCCGGCCCTGATCCTTGGATTGGTAGAGTGCCCGGTCGGCCCGGTGCATCAGGTCTTCCAGGGTCTGGTCGCCCACAATGAGGCGGGTAATGCCAAAGCTGGCGCTGGCGCGAATGGAACGACCTTTGTGCTGGATGACCAGCTCGTTGAGCATTTCAAGCATCCGCTCCGTCAGCTCGATGGCTTCACCCATCGTGGTGTCCGGCAGCAGTAGCGCGAACTCTTCGCCCCCCAACCTGGCGACAATGTCCGATTCCCGAACCCGGTTCTGCAGCAGTCGGGCGATCTGCCGGAGCGCTTCGTCGCCGGCATCGTGGCCATAGGTGTCGTTAACCTGCTTGAAGTAGTCCAGGTCCATCATCACCATGGTCAGCGGGCTGGCGTGGCGCTTGGCGTGGCGGAGCAATTGCCCGCCAAACTCGTAGAAGGCGCGGCGGTTGTGAAGGCCGGTCAGCTCGTCTTCCAGGGCTGCGGCCTGGGCTTGCTGGTGAGCCTCCTGGAGTTCCAGTTCCACCTGCTTGCGCCGGGTGATATCGGTGGCAATTTCCAGTCGCACCAGCCGGCCGTCTGTCCAGCGGATGGCTTGGTCACGGCACTGGTACCAGTGGTTATCCAGCTGGTTCTGGAATTCCCACACATGGGGCGGGTTGGGGGTGCCGTCTTCGGCCAGCAGCAGGTGATTGGTGCAGAAGCTGCAGGGGCCATCGCTGTCTTGCAGCACCTGCCAGCATTTTCGGCCCTCGATGTTGCCCCAGGTGCGCCGGCCGTAGGCGTTCATATACAGCAACTCGTGGGTCTGGAAGTCGGAAACGTAAACCAGGGCATCAAGGTTATCGAGTACAGCCTGAAGCCCGGCCGCCGGAGTGGTCCCGGAGGCAGGAAGGCCTGCATCGGCAGGCAGGTTGAGAGAGGGGATACCTGATTTCATTGCGTTGTTTTCGTTTGTACGGTTTCCTGTCATCACTGCAGTATGGCCTTTTTTTACACAGGTTGTCTGTACTGAAATTGATACCGATTGTGGTAATTAACTATGTCTGATTCTAATGGCGGCCAGATTTGCCCCTGTGGCAGTGGCGAGGTTTATTCGGCCTGTTGTGGTCGTTGGCATGCCGGTGCTCCCGTACCGTCGCCCGAGGCCCTGATGCGCTCCCGCTTCACAGCCTTTGTAACCGGAGACAGCAACTACCTGCTGGCTACCTGGCACCCGGACACCCGCCCGGAAAGCTTGTCACTGGACGGTTCTCCCGAGTGGACAGCTTTGCAGATCTTCAGTGCCGGTGAGCAGGGGGTGAAAGGTCAGGTTCATTTTCGGGCCATCTACCGGACAGGATCTGGTTGGGGGTACCTGGAAGAACACTCGGACTTCGTGAAAGAAGGCGGGCACTGGTTCTACGTGGCCGGTGAAACCAGCGAAGGCACCCTCAAGCCCGGCCGTAACGAGCCCTGCCCCTGTGGCAGCGGGCGAAAGTACAAATCCTGCTGCCTGAACGGATGAACCTGCTATGACCAATACAGCGCGGGAAACCGGCAAGGGTGTGGCCTATGGCCTGGCGGCCTACACCATGTGGGGCAGTTTTCCCCTGTACTTTGCCCTGTTTGAGGGTATTCCGGCCTGGGAGGTGCTCATCCACCGGGTGATCTGGTCGTGCCTGTTCCTGGCGGTCGTGATTTCCCTGCTTCGGCGCTGGCCGCCAGTCACCGCAGCCCTGAAACAGTCGAAAAATCTGGGCTTTGTGCTGGGCTGCTCGGTGTTTATTGCCGCTAACTGGGGTATCTATATCTACGCCGTGGAAACCCGCCATGTGCTGCAGGCCAGCCTGGGCTACTTTCTTACGCCCCTGGTGAACGTCGCCATGGGTTTGTTGATACTCGGTGAGCGTATTTCCCGCCTGCAGGTGGTGGCGGTTGTGATGGCCGGCGTTGCCATCCTGTACCAGTTCTTCCTGCTGGGCGAGCTGCCCTGGATAACCTTGGCGCTGGCCTTCAGCTTCGGTACCTATGGCCTGCTGCGCAAGAAGGTGGAGCTGGATGGGCTGTCCGGCCTGTTTGTGGAAACTCTGTTGCTGCTGCCTCTGGGGTTGCTGACGCTGGTCTGGTTGTCCTCGCAGAATCTTTCGCACTTTACCGATAGCACCTACAGCACGTTATTACTGCTCTCCAGCGGTGCAGTCACCGCCATTCCCCTGCTGGCCTTCGCAGGTGCGGCGCGCAGGCTGAAGCTCTCCACCGTGGGTTTTCTTATGTACATCAACCCCACTATCCAGTTCCTGATCGCGCTTTATATCTTCCATGAACCACTGAGCACCGCAAAGTTACTGAGTTTTGTGATGATCTGGGTAGCGCTGGCGCTTTACTCGTGGTCTGCCTGGGTGGGGCGGGAAAGGAAGGGCCTGACATGAAACAGCCCATCACCGGCTATCACAAAGACGATGAAAACCACTGGGTGGCGCAACTGGCCTGCGGGCATAATCAGCATGTGCGCCATGATCCGCCCTGGGTGAACCGGCCCTGGGTTACTGCCGTGGAAGGACGTCGGTCGATGTTAGGCTTCGAGCTGGATTGTAAGAAATGCGACGACGGCGCGCCGACGGATGATCGTCCGGAGCTGCCTGAAGGCCCTCAAGCCTAGGCCTGGGTTTCGAGGTAGGCTTCCAGTTCGTTGGCCAGCCAGCCCACCACGGCGCCGCCCTGCGCCTGTTCCGATTCCAGTGCACTGAACACCTTCCACCAGCGGGCGCTGCGGTGGTGGATGGTTTTCAGCTGTTCCTTTCTTAACGCCTCTGCAATCAACGGTAACGGCAAGTCGGCCCAGCCGGCGCCGTCCATCACCGCGTCCCGGATCAGTTCGTACTGGGTGAAGGCCAGGTAATTGGCGGTTTCCGGGGATTCCGCCACCAGCAGCGAATCCTGCATGTAGGCCAGGGTGATTTCCGTATGGCTGATCAGGTCGTCCTGGGTAACGCGTTTCAGCTGGCTGAGGGGATGGTCGGGCGCGGCCACGGTGAGCATGCGCACATCTGCCAGTTCCCGGAACCATTGATAACCTTCATTGAGCAGCTCCGGCATCAGGCCGTAGGCCACATCTACGGACTGATTGCGCACCAGGGGTGGCAGCTCCCGGGGAGACGCCAGGTACACCGAGAGGCTGGTCTGGGGGAAGCGCTGTTTCAGCCGGCGCAGGATATCCCGCCAGATGTCCTCTGGAATGGAGTCGTCCCGGGCAATGCGCAGTACCGATTCCGCCCCGCTCAGGTGATGCTGGCAGCGGGCCAGTATCTGGCCGGCCACCTGGTCGAAACGCCGGCAGTCGGTAAGGATGGACTGGCCGATGGCGGTCAGGTGCAGCTGGTTACCACTGCGTTCGAACAGCTCCACGCCCAGCTCATCTTCCAGCGAGGCCAGCACGGTGCTGACCGTGGTGCGGCTGCGGTTCAGCTCCCGGGCAGCGGCGGCTACGCTGCCGTTGCGCACCACGGAAAGGAAGGTTTTGATCTGGGAGGTTTTCATGGGCTTACCTATGCGACGGATTTTCCGTCGCTCAGCGACTCACGCCTTTTGAATGATGCCGATAATATGGCCGGCAATTCTCAGGAGGTCAAAATGTTTACTTCTCTGGCGCGGGAAAATCTGGCGCTGACGTTATCTGCCGTGGGTGCGGGCCTGTTTGCCCTCGCCGGCATTACCTGGGGCCTTTGGGTCGATTCCCTGGTTATTCTCTTTGACGGTGCTTATTCCCTGATCAGTCTGGGTCTGTCGCTGCTGTCACTCTATGCCGCCCGCCTGGTGCGCCGGCCCGCCAATGAAGACTATCCGTTCGGAATGGGTGCGGTGGAGCCGCTGGTGATTGCCGTGAAAGGCCTGGTGATCGGGTTGGTGTGCGTGCTGTCACTGGCCTCTGCCGTGGTGTCGCTGCTCCAGGGTGGCCGGGCCGTTGCTGCGGATATGGCGATGATTTTTGGTGCAGTGAACGTGGTGGGCTGCCTGGCGGTGTGGGTTTACCTGCGCTGGTCGAGTTTCCGTAATGATTCCGGGCTGGTGAAAGCCGAACAACGCCAGTGGCTGATGGACAGCGCTCTGAGTGCCGCCGTCATGATCGGCTTTGCGGCTGCCTGGATGCTTGAGCGCAGCCAGTGGTCAGAACTGGCGGTGTATGCCGACCCGGTGATGATGCTGGTGATCTCGGTTTACTTTATGACCGTGCCGGTGAAGATGGTCCTGGAATCGGTTCGGGAACTGCTGCTGGCGGCACCCCGGAACGAAGCCCTGGACGACATCCATGAGACCCTGGAAGACCTGGGCCTGAACCCGGAGCAGGTCAAGGTGGTCAAGCTGGGCCCCAACCTGTTGCTTGAAGCCCGCATGGTGCGTATCTGATTCCAGCTCAGCCCAGGCCGAGCCCGCCCATAGCCAGAATCTGGCGGCGGGTGTCGGCTTTTTCCTGCCCGATCAAGTCAATGATCCCGGCAACCGCCTCCGGCAGGGTTTCCGGGGCCTCTTTCCGGAACTGTTCCAGCAGTTCCAGCTGTATGTGCAGGTCCTGGAAACGGCCGTAAAGGTCTTGCCGCTTTCTGAGGGTTTTCAGGTCCTGCTTTCTCGCCCCCGGGTCCAGCTCCATTAAATAGCGTATACGTTTGAGTTGCTTGCGCAGCTTGTGGAAATCTTCATCCGGAGCGGTGTGCAGTAGTTCTGCCGTCCCCTGGTTGAAACTGCGCAGCCGTTTCAGAACGGCCTTGCGGATGTCTCCGGCACTGAGGCCGGACACCAGTTTACGGAACTTGCCGGAGTCTATTTCGCTTTCCCAGCTGTGCAGGCTGTTGCGGTAGCGGACGCTGCCGAGGCGTTTGGCCAGGCGTTTCTGGTGGCTGGCGGCCTTGCCTCCGGCCCAGGTTTCCAGTGCCGCACGTAACTCCGGGGTATCCGGACACAGCGCAGGCAAGTCCGCCAGGAATACGTGCAGGTCCCGCAGCCGGCCGGTTGCCCGGGCATGCCGCTTGAGTTGGGCAACGGCCGGGCGCAGTCGGGTGGTGCCGCTTACTTCAGCAATGGCTTCGGCCAGGGCCCGGCTGCGGCGCAGGGCAATGCGGTACTGGTGCAGGAATTCGTCATCCAGCCCGAGTATCACGCCCGGCTCCAGTTGTTTCAGGCGCTCAGCCTGAAGCTGCAGGGTAGCCGGAAGGTCGGTAATGGCGCCTGGCGCTGGTCGCTTTATCGGGTTCCGGTGTTTGCGTTCGAATTCCCGGTAACTGTAATTTCTGGGTGTGAGGAAGTGTTCCAGTGTGCCGGAGTTTTTGTCGAGCTTGCGCCAGTGCTTACCCGGCAGGCGTATGTGCAGGAAGCTGGCGGTGGGCAGGGCCATCGGCGCGTGCTTTGCCAGCCAGTCGGCCAGCTCCTGCAGCGCCGGGTTATGGCCGATAATAACGACCCTTTCGATCCCGTCATCCTGCTTTTTCAGCCACTCCAGAAGGCGCTTGAAATCGAAAGTATAGAGGGCCGGGTCTATATGAAACCGTTCTGGGGGGAAGTCCGCCGGTAGAATACCCCGGGTGGTTTGCCGGGCCCTGGTTGCATCACAGGCAAAGACGTCGCTCGACTGGAACACTGCCAGCCGCTGAAGGGCCTTGCCCAGAGGCTGCAGCTGCTGCTCGCCCCGGTTGTTCAGCGGGCGATCCCGGTCGGCCAGGCCTTCATCGGCCCAGCTGGATTTGGCGTGGCGGATAAGAAACAGGTGCTTCATGGTGCTCGTCCTGATTGTGCACTCGGTCAGCGGCCAGTGTGGCACAGCTGCAAGTCGTTTACATGACGGCGCCGGATTGGCGTTGGGGGCTGCCGCAGGTATCATGTTTTACCGTTCCCTGAACAGTTCAGACCAACAACACAATAACGGAAGCCAACACCATGCACATCCGTAAAACACTCCTGGCGGCAACAGCGGTTGCTGTGGCGGCCTTCAGTTCGTCGGCCCTGGCCGAGAAATATACCCTGCGCCTGGCTGAAACCTGGGGCCCGAATTCCCCCATTCTGGGCGAGACCACCAAGCACTTTGAAGACATGGTGGAGAAGATGTCTGCCGGCCGGATTGATGTTCGCATTGATTCTGCCAACAAGCACAAGGCGCCTTTCGGCATCTTCGACATGGTGCGTAACGGCCAGTACGACATGGGCCACACCGCCTCTTATTACTACAAGGGCTCCATCCCCAACGCCATGTACTTCACTACTGTGCCGTTCGGTATGCTGGCTCCCGAACAGTACGCCTGGTTCTACTACGGTGGCGG
Organism: Marinobacter sp. L-46; assembly: GCF_056859535.1. Taxonomy (NCBI): domain Bacteria; kingdom Pseudomonadati; phylum Pseudomonadota; class Gammaproteobacteria; order Pseudomonadales; family Marinobacteraceae; genus Marinobacter; species Marinobacter sp. L-46. The sequence goes on along the minus strand of NZ_JBSXOP010000038.1, from coordinate 52,699 downwards.
CATGGAGCTGATGCAGAAAGTGTATGAGCCCTTTGGCCTGCTGTCGTTCCCGGGTGGTAACACCGGTAACCAGATGGGCGGCTGGTTCAACAAGGAAATCAATTCCCTGGAAGACCTCAAGGGCCTGAAAATGCGTACCCCGGGCTTTGCCGGCGAGGTGATGGCAGAACTGGGTGTGTCGGTGACCAACCTGCCGCCGGGTGAGCTCTACACGGCACTGGATCGCGGCACCATTGATGCGCTGGAGTGGGTAGCACCGGCCCTGGACTTCCCCATGGGCTTCCACCAGATTGCCAAGTACTACTACTCCGGTTGGCAGGAGCCGGGCGCGGAAGTGCAGTTCCTGGTTAACCAGAAAACCTGGAACAAACTGCCGGAAGACCTGCAGGAAATCCTGCGGGTAGCCATGCGTACCGCTGCCTATGATATGTATGCCAAGAGCACCAACGACAGCGCCGATGCATGGAACCGCATGCAGAAAGACTATCCGGAGGTCACCCACAAGGTGTTCCCGCCGGAAGTGATTGAAGCCCTGCGCGAGACCACTCACCGGTTGCTCGAAGAGGAAGCCGAGAAGGATCCGCTGGCCCGGGAAATCATCACGTCTATCCGTGAATACCTGGCGGGTGTGCGCAAGTGGACTAACATTTCCGACAAGGCTTACCTGAACAGCGTGGCTGATCAGTAAGTATCCGTTTCAGCAGGCTGGAACAAAAAAGGCGTGAGGGTAATCCGAAACCCTCGCGCCTCTTTCTGTTCGGGGCTGTTTCTGGAAAAATACGCCGCTCAAACCTTGGGCAGGGCCGATGAAACAGACACTGCTATCTCTGAGCAATCTCACCAAGCAATTTGACGGTAAAACAGTACTGGATTCGCTGGATCTCGAGATCTTCGATGGCGAGTTCATTACCTTGTTAGGGCCGTCCGGTTGCGGAAAAACCACCCTGCTGCGGATGATGGCGGGTTTCGAGCACCCGGATGAAGGGTCCATCACCCTTGGCGGGCAGGATTTGACCCACACCCCGCCGGAGCACCGTCCGCTGAACACGGTGTTCCAGAACTACGCGCTGTTCCCCCATATGTCGGTGTTCGACAACGTGGCCTATGGCCTGAAAATGGAGAAACGGCCAAAAGAGGAAATCCAGCAGCGGGCAGAAGAAGCCCTGGCCATGGTGCAGCTGGAAGATTTTGCCAGGCGTAAACCGCATCAGCTTTCGGGCGGCCAGCAGCAGCGGGTTGCGATTGCCCGGGCGGTGGTAAAGCGGCCGAAAATGTTGCTGCTGGACGAGCCGTTGTCGGCGCTGGACTATAAGCTGCGCCGAACCATGCAGGTGGAGCTCAAGCGGCTGCAGCGGGAGCTGGGCATTACCTTTGTGTTTGTGACTCACGACCAGGAAGAAGCGCTGTCGATGTCCGACCGGGTGGTGGTGTTGAAAGACGGCCTGATCCAGCAACTGGGGACGCCGCGCGAAGTCTACGAGCGCCCGGCCAACCTGTTTACTGCCCGTTTTGTGGGCGAAACCAATTTCTTCCCGGGCCGGGTAGACAAAGCCAACGGCGACGAGACCATCACCGTGGATGTGTTCGGCCTGAAGCGCACCTTCCGCAAACCTGACTTCCCGGTTACAGAAGGGCAGGGCCTGCACGTGTTGCTGCGCCCCGAAGATATCCGGGTACTGGCGCCGGACGATGAAGACGGCGTGGCCGGCAAGGTGGTGGAGCGTAACTACAAGGGCAGTACCCTGGATTCGGTCATCCACCTGAGCGATGGCACCGAAGTGCTGGCCTCGGAATTCTTTGATGAAGACGACCCCACCTTTGACTACCGGCTGGGTGAGCCGGTAAAAGTCAGCTGGGTTGACGGCTGGGAATGGCTTCTGCCGGAAGAACACACTGATATTACTGAAGAAGAGCCGATTGATGGGTAGCGTCAGGCAGCAGCCGTTCCGTGCGGCGGTGCTGGTGCTGGTGTGGGGCTGGCTGCTGTTCCTGGTGTTCACCCCCAACCTGCTGGTGGTGGGTGCCAGTGTGATGACCCGGGACCCGGGCTCATTCATATCGCTGCCCCTGAACCTGGATGCCTACCGGCAGTTGCTGAACCCCCTGTACCTGGATGTGTTCCTGCATTCCCTGTACATGGCCGCCATGACCACGCTGATCTGCCTGTTGATTGGCTATCCCTTTGCCTGGGCGTTGTCGAAGGTGCCCAAACAGCGCCAGGTGTTACTGATCTTCCTGCTGATTGTGCCCTTCTGGACCAATTCGCTGGTGCGTACCTACGCCCTGAAATTGCTGCTGGCCACCAACGGCTTGCTCAATAACGCCCTGATGTCCCTTGGCCTGATTGAAGAACCCCTGAAGATGCTCTACACCGAGGGTGCGGTAATTGTCGGGCTGGTGTACCTGCTGCTGCCGTTCATGATCCTGCCGCTGTACGCGGTGTTTGATGATCTGCGGGAAGACTATTTACGGGCCTCCCACGATCTGGGCGCCGGACGGCTGTCTACCTTCATCCACGTAATTGTGCCGCTGACCCTGCCCGGGGTGCTGGCAGGCGTAATGCTGGTGCTGTTGCCGGCCATGGGGCTGTTCTTCGTGCCGGATATCCTGGGGGGCTCCCGCAACCTGCTGGTAGGTAATGTGATCAAGAACCAGTTCCTGGACGCCCGCAACTGGCCCTTCGGTGCGGCCGCCAGCATTGTGCTGACCCTGGCCATGGCGTTCCTCATGTTCGCCCACCGGCTGAGTAAACGGCGGATCGGGGAGGATGGCGTATGAACCGCTGGTTGCCCCGCACCTACCTGACCCTGGTGTACCTGCTGCTGTACGTGCCCATCGTGGTGCTGGTGGTGTTCTCGTTCAACGAATCCCGCACCGGCTACGAGTGGGGTGGCCTGAGCCTGCGCTGGTATGAGGCCCTGTTCAACAACCGGGCCATGGTGCAGGCCATGTGGAATTCCCTGTGGCTGGCGCTGTCTGCGGCTACCGTGTCTACCCTGATTGGTGCGCTCACCGCCCTGGCCCTGCACCGCTACCGGTTCCGGGGCAAGAAAGTGCTCAATGGCATGTTGTTTATCGTGATGATGTCGCCGGAGATTGTGCTGGCCATCTCCCTGCTGGCCCTGTTCCTGCTGGTGGGGCTGCAGCTGGGTTATGTGTCCCTGCTATTGGCCCACGTAACCTTCTGCCTGCCGTTTGTGGTGATTACCGTGATGGCGCGCCTGAGCGGCTTTGACGAGCGCCTGCCGGAAGCAGCGCGGGACCTGGGTGCCTCCGATTTCACCATGACCCGCACCGTACTGATCCCGGTGATCATGCCGGCATTACTGGCAGGCTGGCTGCTGGGGTTTACACTGTCACTGGATGATGTGGTGGTCAGCACCTTTGTCAGTGGTCCGAGTTACGAAATTCTGCCTTTGCGCATCTATTCCATGGTGCGGGTAGGCCTGAAACCCGAGGTGAACGCCCTGGGCACACTGTTGCTGGTGTTTTCACTGGTCATGTTGATCTTGTCTCAATGGATCCTGTTAAGGAGCAAACGATGAAGAAACTGGCACTGGCCGGCGTGCTGGCAATGGGCCTGGCGGGCTGCAGTGGTTCCGAGGAGCCGCAGGTACTGAACCTGTACAACTGGTCCGAGTACATGCCCCAGGAAGTTCTGGACCGCTTCACCGAGGAAACCGGTATCCAGGTGGTGTACACCACCTACGACAGCAATGAAGCCATGTACGCCCGGCTGAAGCTGCTGGACGAGAGCGCCGCCTATGACCTGGCCGTGCCGTCTACCTACTACGTGAGCAAGATGCGCCAGGAAGACCTGCTGATGCCCATCGATCGCAGCAAGATCGAAGGCTTTGACCAGCTCGACCCGGAACTGGTGAACCTGGATATCGACCCGGACAACCAGTACAGCGTGCCTTACCTGTGGGGCACCACCGGCATTGCCGTGGACACTGCCGATGTGGAAGGCGAAGTGACCGCCTGGGCAGACCTTTGGGATGAGCGCTTTGAAGGTCGGGTGATGCTGACCAACGACATGCGTGAAGTGTTTCACGTAGGCCTGCGGGTGCTGGGTTACTCCGGTAACAGCACCGATCCCAAGGAAATTGAGGAAGCCTACGAGAAGCTGACTGAACTGATCCCGTCTGTACGCACCTTCAACTCGGATGCCCCGCGCATGCCGTACCTGGAAGGTGAAACCGACGTGGGCATGATCTGGAACGGTGAAGCCGTGATGGGTCGTGACACCCTGGAGTCCCTGGAATACGTGTATCCGGAAGAAGGCATCATCGCCTGGCTGGACAGCTTCGTAATTCCGAAGAACGCCAAGAACCCGGAAGCGGCCCACAAGTTCATCAGCTTTGTGCTGAAGCCGGAAATCTCTGCCCTGATCAGTGAAGAGATCGGCTACGCCACCCCGAACCTGGATGCCCGGGAACTGCTGGATGACTCTGTGGCGAATGACCGCGCCAGCTACCCGAACGCCACTGACATGATCAATGCCGAGTTCCAGACCGACATTGGTGACGAGGCGCTTCAGGTGTACGCCAAGTACTGGGAAATGCTGAAGTCCGGTCAGTAAGCGGTAAGGCATTCCGAACCCGGAAAACGGAGGCCCTGGCCTCCGTTTTTGTATCCGGGTTTCACAAAATTCGTGATGCAGCCGGAGATTGCGGCGAAAATTACCAATGCGTCCGGAAACTTCACCGCCTCCAAAGGCGCCGACGAGTTTGTGAAAGCCGAGCTGCGGGATGCCTATCGCCTGAGCTTTGATGACGAAGCCATCAACAACATCAAATGGTATCCGCCGGTACCGCCGGGGCTGGAAGCCATGGAAGGCCAGGTGCTGGATCGCGTCCAGGCTGCCAACTGATCCCTATGGCAACAGAGTCTGACCTGTCCTGTAACGGGCTGATCCGCCGCTTTGGCAAAACTGCAGCGGTGGATCGCATCTCGCTGGATGTGCCGGCCGGCACCTTCTTCTCCATTCTGGGGCCTTCCGGCTGCGGCAAGACCACCCTGCTGCGGTTGTTGGCAGGCTTCGACAAGCCGGATGAGGGCGATATCTTCATCCGTGGCCAGCGCATGAATGATGTGCCGCCCAACAAGCGCCCGGTGAACATGGTGTTCCAGCACCTGGCGCTGTTCCCCACCATGACCGTCGGCGATAACATCGGCTATGGCCTGAAACGCCGAAAGGTGCCCGTGGCCGAGCGCCGCAAGCGCATTGCCCGGGTGCTGGAGCAGGTGGGCCTGCCCGGGCTGGAGCACCGTAACCCGCAGGAACTCTCCGGCGGCCAGCGCCAGAGGGTGGCTTTGGCCCGTTGCCTGGTGCTGGAGCCCACCCTGCTGTTGCTGGATGAGCCGCTTGGTGCGCTGGACCTGAAGTTACGGGAACAGATGAAGGTGGAGCTGAAGCACCTGCAGAAGCAGTTCGGCACCGGGTTGCCGCCAACGGGCTGTCTAACGGTGACCGGGCCGAGCTGTATGTGCGCCCGGAATCCCTGATGTTCACCGGTGAGGCCCTGAAAGACGGTTTCAGTGCCATGCAGGCGAAGGTACTGACCACCCTGTTTGACGGTGCCAACAGCCGGGTTGAGGCAGAAAACGGCGGCCAGCCGGTGTTTGCCCGCCTGCCGCAGGACGGCACGGCACCGCGCCTGACCACTGGCGCGGAGATCCGCCTGGCCTGGGATCCGAAACTGGCGCGGGTCTACGGAGCCGGTCAGTCGTGAATGCCTCTGCCAGCCGTTTGTCCCTCTGGTTACTGTTAACGCCGTTTCTGCTCTGGATTGTGTTGCTGGTTCTGGTGCCGCACCTGCAGATGCTGCGGGTGTCGTTTCAGGTGCGGGAAAGCTGGGATACCCTGGCCTGGGGGCTGGAGCAGTATCAGAATTTCTTCAGCGAATCCTATTACTGGCGAACCTTTGTGCGTACCGGGGTGATGTCGCTGTTCACCACCTTCCTGACCCTGCTGATTGCCTTCCCCATTGCCTGGTACATTGCCCGCCTGGCCCGGGGCCGGAGCAAAGGCATCCTGTTCCTGGCTTGCCTGATCCCGTTCTGGGCCAGTGAGTTAGTACGTACTTACGGCTGGATGATCCTGCTGCGGGAAAGCGGCCTGTTCAGCTCCTGGCTGCAGGCGCTGGGGTGGGTCGACGGCCCGGTGGAGATGCTTTACAACGATGTGGCGGTGATCATCGGCCTGGTCTACAACGGCCTGTTGTTTATGGTGGTGCCACTGGTCACCACACTGGATGGTATGGACGAGAACCTGGTGGAAGCCGGTTACGACCTGGGCGGCGGCCACGCCACCGTGCTGCGGGAAGTGGTCATTCCCTGGGCCATGCCGGGCATTGTTTCCGGCTGTATCGTGGTGTTCATGCTCACCCTCGGCAGTTACCTGACACCGATACTGATGGGCGGCAAGGACAGCGCCTGGTTTACCGAGCAGATTTTCACCCAGTTTATTACCCGCTTTAACTGGGAGCAGGGTGCCGCACTGGGGGTCTTGCTGCTGGTGTTGTCATCACTGATGGTGTGGCTTGGCCTGAAACTGACCGGCCAGTCACTGCGCAAGGTGATGGGGTGATGCCATGATCCGTTCCGTGCCCCGGTCCCGGTTGTTTGATGCCCTCTACCTGGGCTACCTGGTGGCGTTCTTTGTGTACCTGGCCCTGCCGCTGCTGGTAACGGCCGTGTTTGCTTTCAACGACTCACCCTTTCCGTCATTACCCTGGCAGGGCTTCACCCTGGACTGGTACCTGGCCGATGGCAGTGAGGGGCGTACCGGGCTGTTCCACGATGACAGTCTGCTCGGCGCTCTCTGGGTTAGCACCAAGATCGCGTTCTGGGTCACCCTGGCCAGTGTGGCGCTGGGTTGCGTGAATGCGGTGCTGTTCGAGCGCTTGCAGTTCCGGGGTAAGGAATTCCTGTATCTGTTAATGCTGTTGCCGCTGGTGATTCCCGGGGTCATTCTGGGCGTATCCATCCTGGTGTTCTACAGTGGCACCGCCAATGAAGTGTCGCGGCTTTGGGGTATCGAACTGGATGTGTTCCGGCCCGGTTTGCCCCTGGTGGTGATGGGCCAGGTGACCTTTATCACCACACTGGCTACCCTGGTGATCGGCGCCCGGTTGCGCAAGTTTGACCGGCAACTGGAGGAAGCCGCCCTGAACCTGGGGGCAACGCCGCTGGTGGCCTGGTTTACCGTTACCTTGCCCTGGTTGCTGCCGTCCATTCTGGGCGCGGCCGCCATGGCGTTCCTGATGTCCTTCGAAAACTTCAACACTACCGTGATGCTCACGGGCAGCGATACGCCGCTCACCGTGGCGCTGTTCAATCGCCTGCGGGAAGGTTCGACACCGGTTCTCAATGCGGTGGCGCTGTTCCTGATGGTGGTGTCTGCCCTGCTGGCCCTGTTTACCCTGCGACAAAAAGGCTCAGGCTAAGCGGGTCTTTTCTAATTACACCGATATCGGGCTGTGGGGCGAGGTGGCCATACTCGACCACCCGGATCTGGTGCTGCACCTGGCCAGTCGCTCGGCGAAGAGCCTGGTAATTGCCACCATTTGCGGACTGATTGCCGAACGGGCCCTGTACCGGGCTAAACATGCCGGCCGCAACCGGGTGGCTGCGGCCGAAGCATGAAGGTCAGTGCCAGATATTGCTGTCGATTTTCTCGTGCAGCTCCGGGTAATCCTTGGATTTGAAGTGAGGCACCAGGCCTTCCTTGCGTTGGGCCAGGTAGTCCTTGGTGAGTTTCACCACGGTGCCGGACAGCAGCACGATGGCAATCAGGTTGATGGTCGCCATCAGGCCCATGGAGGCATCGGCTGCGTTGAATACCGTCACTACCGCTTCGTATCCGCCCCAGACCACCATGCCCAGCGCTGCCAGGCGCAGAATAGTCAGGCCCAGTGTATTGCCGCCCTTCAGGTACACCAGCGCGTTCTCGGCGTAGGTGTAGTTGGCCACAATAGAGGTAAAGGCAAAGAACAGGATGGCGATGGCAATGAAGTAACCGCCGAAATCACCCAGGTGAACTTCCATGGCCTGCTGGGTAAGCTGGGTGCCGGTTACGCCGGAACCCGGCTCCAGAACGCCGGCCAGCAGGATCATCACGGCAGTGGCGGTACACACTGATAATGGTGTCGATAAACACGCCGAAGGCCTGTACCAGCCCCTGTGAGGACGGGTGGTGCGGAGCAGGTGTGGCCGTGGCGGCGATATTCGGGGCAGAACCCATGCCTGCCTCGTTGGAGAACAAGCCGCGCTTGATGCCGTTGAGCATGGCCGCGGTGATGGAACCGGCCGCGCCACCGGCGGCTTCTTCAAGGCCGAATGCGCTCTTGACGATCATCGCCAGGATGCCCGGCACTTCGGTGATGTTCATGGCCATCACAATCAGCGCCAACAGCACGTAGGCACCGGCCATGAACGGCACCACAAATTCCGCGAAGCGTACAATCTTGCGCAGGCCGCCGAAAATCACGATGCCGGCAAAGAACGCGATCGCAATACCCACGCCCAGTTTAGGTGTGCCGAAGGCACCTTCCATGGCATCGGCAATGGAGTTGGCCTGTACTGCGTTGAACACCAGGCCGAAGGAAATGATCAGGCACACTGCAAAGATAGCGGCGGCCCAGGGCGCCTTCAGGCCCTTGGCAATGTAGACCGCCGGGCCGCCCCGGTACTGGCCTTTGCCGTCACGCACCTTGTACAGCTGCGCCAGGGTGCTTTCGGCATAGCCGGTGGCCATGCCTACCAGCGCTACCATCCACATCCAGAAAATGGCACCGGCGCCACCCAGGTAAAGGGCGACCGCCACGCCGGCCAGGTTACCGGTACCGACCCGCGACGCGAGGCTGGTACACAGGGCCTGGAACGGCGAAATACCGTGTACATCGCTCTCGCGGGAGCCGCGGATGGCACGGACCATTTCGCCAAAGTTGATGAACTGCAGAAAACCCAGGCGAATGGTAAAGAAAACACCCACGGCCAGCAGGCCGTATACGAGGACATAGCCCCAGAGAATCGAATTAAGAAAATCGACAATTGCAGTCATGGAGTGACGCCTTGTGATTTGTGGATGAAAGTTAACGAAGTCGCGGGGAAGTCTAGCACGGTGAAATTACAGGCAGACTACGGAAATCCTTGATTGCCGGGCTGCTGGGGATGTGCAGCCCGGCCTGAGTGGTGGCCTCAGACCACCAGTACCGGGCACTTGGCCTGGGAGGCCACCCGGTGGGACACACTGCCCAGGAACATGCCGTCTTTGTCGCTGTTGGTGCCCTTGGTGCCGACCACGATCAGGTCTGCTTCCTTTTCCTGGGCAAACTTCACAATCACCTTGGACGGCCGGCCCGCTTTCACGAAACCGCGCACCTTGGTCGCCCCATGCTCCTTGGCAAACTCCTTGGCATGGTTTACCACCTCCTTGGCGTAGTCCGACAGCACCTTGTCCGGAATGTCCATGTCATCCGGACGGCCAATCGACAGCGAGGCTTCGAACAGGCTGTGGTGCTTGTATACGCAGATGATGAAAATCTCGGCATCCGGTATCAGCTTTTGCAGTTCGATGGCTTTATCCAGTGCCTTCAGCGAGGTTTTGGAGCCATCCACCGCGGCCAGTATTCGTTTGAACATATGGGTCTCCTGTCAGTAGCCGGTTGCCCGGCTCAATCTCGGTAAGCCATGTCCCGCAGGAACAGCGCAATATCCGGGAAGGCAATGATCAGGCCGGCTGCAGCCACCAGCATGAAAATGAACGGCGGTGTGCCTTTGATCACTTCCAGGTAGGGCCGCTTGAAAATCGCAATGGCGGTGAAAATATCGCAGCCAAACGGTGGTGTGGCAGAGCCGATTGCCACCTGCAGGGTAATCAGTACACCCACCAGCACCGGGTCCAGCCCGGTGGCCTGGATAGCCGGGGCGAAGATTGGCGTGAGTACCAGGATCACCACAATCGGGTCTACAAACATGCAGGCAATGAAGAAGGCCACACAGATGGCAATCAACACACCGACCGGGCCGGCATCATTCACACCTACTGCTTCAAGAATGCTTTGCGGAATCTGGGCGAAGGAGATAATCCAGGAGAAGCCGTTACCCACGGCCACCAGGATAAACACCACGGCGGTGATCAGGCCGGTGGACTTGGCAATCCGGTAGACATCGGTGAGCTTGAGCGACCGGAAAATCACAAACTCCAGCAGGAAGGCGTAGAGCACGCACACAGCAGCCGCCTCTGTCGGGCTGAAGATACCGCCATAAATACCGCCGACGATGATCACCGGGAACATCAGCGGCCATAACGCGTCGCGGACCGACAGGGCTCGTTCTTTCCAGGAGGCTTTGGGCTCGGTGGGCACGTTGTTCTTGTAGGCGTAGAACAGGCAGTACAGCGAGAACATGAACAGGATCAGCAGGCCCGGGCCTATGCCGGCAATAAACAGCTCGGCAATGGAAGTCTCGGAGATAACCCCGTAGATGATCATGCCGATACTGGGCGGGATCAGGAAGGCGATATCACTGGCGTTGATGATCAGCGCCAGGGTGAAGGGATCGGAATAACCGGCTTTCAGCATCTTGGGGCGCAGGGGCGAGCCTACCGCCACTACCGTTGCCTGGGTTGAGCCGGAAACTGCACCGAACAGGGTGCAGGAGGTGGCGGTACTGATCGCCAGGCCGCCTTTTACATGGCCGATGAACGACATGACCATGTTGATCAGCCGGTCGGCTGACTGGCCCCGGGTCATGATATCGGCGGCCAGGATAAACATGGGCACCGCAATCAACGACGCCGGCCGGATGCCACCCATCATCTGCTGGACGAATGTGCCCATCTGGCCGAAGCCGTCAAACATCATTACAAAGCCGAACACCGCAGCGGTGATCAGCGGGATCATCATCGGGAAGCCCAGAAGCAGCAGCCCGATCATGATAATCATCATCATAGTTGCCATGGTGTGAATATCCTTAGTGGTTCGGGTTCATGCGCTTCAGACTTCGGTTTCTGTATCGGCGTAACCATCCACCACACCCGTCGACAGATAAACGTCTTTGCTGGTGAGGTTTTTGATGGCGGTCAGGAAATACTGGATGCCGGTGATGGCAAAACCGACCGGTGCCCAGACGTAGATCCACCAGATGGGCAGGCCCAGCGCCGGCAGGATGCGACCACGGCCGTACAGGGTTTCGATGTAGCCGTAGGAGTGGTAGCACAGGAAGAACATCACCACGGAGGTGAACAGGGCAATAAAAACCATCAGAACCTTGCGGCCCTTGGCGGGAAAGGCATCGTAAACGGCAGACATCCGGATGTGGCGGCCATGGCGGGCAGCGTAGCCGATGCCGGCAAAAGTAATCAGGATAATCAGGATCCGGTTGATCTCGCCGGAGAAAAACAGGCCTTCTCCGAACACAAACCGGGCAATCACGTTAACGCAGGTGTTGACCGCCATAAGGATGACACCGCCGGCCAGCATGACGGCTTCAATCCTGGCAATCCATTCATCAATAGTGCCCAGAAACCCGGGCAAACCGGATGCATAGGCACCGGTATCGTCTTCCACAGCCTCCTGAGGACGCTCAGACATGGATGGGGTACTCCGAAACAGGTCGCTCCCGGCCGGCAAAGTCCCCGGTGGGGCGGGGTTGAACCAGGGCCGGACAACAAGGGGTGGCCGTGGCCACCCCCTGAATCCTGCCGGTTAGTCTTCCTGGACTGCCTTGAGGTCGGCCTTGAACTGGTTCAGCAGTTTCTGACCACTCTCACCGGTCATCTCGATGAACTTGTCTTCCACCTGCGGTGCCCGGGCACGGAAGGCTTCGATCTGTTCTTCGTTCAGACGGGTAACGGTAACCTCGTCGCTGGAAGCCTTGATCTTCTCAAGGGCTTCGTCGGCCAGGCCGTCGATGTGCACGATGATTTCCTCGAACGCGAAGTCTGCGGCATCCCGCACCAGCTTCTTGTCTTCGTCAGACAGGCCGTTGTAGAAATCCTGGTTTGCCATCATGGCGGTGGTGAACCAGCCGTGGCCAGTGAATACCAGGTTCGGAGATACTTCGTACAGGCCGCCGGACTCGATCCAGAAGATCGGGTTTTCCTGGCCCTGGATCATGTTGGTCTGCAGGGCACCGTACACTTCACCCCAGGGCAGTGGAGTGGGCGTGGCACCGAAGGCAGAATAGGTTTCAGACAGAAGCGGGTTGGTCATAACCCGGATCTTCTTGTTCTGGAACTCTTCGGGGGAGGTAACCGGCTCGTCGACGGTTACTACGAATTCACCTTCCGGGTACATCTTCAGCAGTTCCAGGCCCTGCTCGGAGTACAGCTTCGGGAAGTCTTCGTTGATGGCCTTGGACTCACGGAAGAATTCGATCACCGTGTCCATGTCGGTGGGCATCAGGTAGGGAATGAAGAAAATCTGCGCTTCGGGAATCAGTGAGCCGGTAAAACCGGGGGACTGGTTCACGAAGTTGAGGATGCCAGCCTGGGTCTGTTCCATGATGTCGTCAGACTCGCCCAGCTCACCGAAGCGGAACACCTGCAGGGTGTGGTCGGAGTTCTCTTCGATGTATTCCTTGAATTTGTAAGCGTAAACGTCTTGAACATCGCCCTCGTATTCTTCGTGGGCGTAGCGCCAGCTGGCTGCATTTACCGCATTGGCTGCGGTCAGACCGGCAAATGCCAGTGCTGAAATACCCGCCAGTTTCCTGAATTTGCTTGTGCTGTTCATCGCGTTGTCTCCGCTCTTTTTTCAGTTAATTCCTTGTTATCTTTTTTTAGACTGGCAAAACAACGCGGTTTTCGCAAGGAAATGACCAAAATCAGGGAATTGGAGCTGGCGATTATTCCGGCATTGCAAGTCTATGAATTCAATCCTGATTCTGTTTTGTGAAGCAGGCCTGAAGGAACTGGCGGAACTTCCGGGCCACCCTGTCGACACTGTTCTCCAGCCGGTGCCCGTCTGGCAGTACAAGGGTTTCGATGCGCTGCTCACGGGCCAGTTCCAGAACCGGCATCACCGGTACGACATCATCATCCCAGCCATGAATGATGCGGGTATAACGGGCGCCGATCAGCGGGCTCGATTGCGGATATTTCGGCAATGCCAGTGCCGGCGCCAGCACTTTCAATGGCGGCTCGCATCTGCTCCAGCCGGACTGCCGGGTCTTTGCTGCTGCGGTGGTCGATGGCCTCGGCGCGTACGCCATCAAACTCTTCAGCCACCGCTTTCAGGGCCTGGATCTTGGTGCTGCCCGGGCCGCTTTCCAGGCCATGGGACAGAAACACGAAAAACGGTTGTTCGGGCATGTCAGGCTCCCTGCATTCGGTCAGTCGGTTCAGGTCCGGGTTTGGGCCAGGATGTCGAGGGCGTGGCGGCGCCTGGCCGGCTCGTAGATATCAACGGTGAACATCAGCTCCTCCACCTGAATATCCGACAGCAGTTCCTCAAGTTGTTGCTTCAGGTCGTCGGAATTACCAATGACCTGCAAGCCCAGAAAATCCTTAACCCCGGCTTCTTCAGCGGCATTCCACAGGCCATTCATGGACTCCACCGGCGGCTTCATCCACAGCGGCTGGCCACGGAACAGCGACAGAATCCGCTGGTAGCTGGTGGTGCTCAGGAATTTGGCTTCTTCCATGGAGTCTGCGGGTACGGCCGGAATGGCCAGTATGGCGTAGGGCTGCTGCAGCTGCTCGGAAGGCTGGAAATTATCCCGGTACACCCTGAGCGCTTCGCGATACAGGCGAGGTGCAAAGTGGCCGGCAAAGGCGTAGGGCAGCCCGCGCATGGCGGCCAGCTGGGCACTGTACAGGCTGGAGCCCAGCAACCAGATCGGCACATTGGTGCCGGCGCCGGGAATGGCTTTTACCGGCTGGCCCGGCTGCAGCGGCCCGAGCAGGGTTTGCAGGCGGGCGACATCTTCAGGGAACTGCTCCGCGCCCAGACCCTCACGGCGCAGCGCCCGGGCGGTAATCTGGTCGGTGCCCGGCGCCCGGCCAAGGCCCAGGTCAATGCGGCCCGGGTACAGGCATTCCAGGGTGCCGAACTGTTCGGCAATCACCAGTGGCGGGTGGTTGGGCAGCATCACGCCACCGGAACCGACCCGGATGCTCTCGGTCTTGCCGGCTATATGGCCCACCAGGACCGAGGTGGCGGAACTGGTGATACCTTCCATGTTGTGGTGTTCCGCCAGCCAGAAGCGCTTGAAGCCAAGCTTCTCGGCATGCTGGGCATAGGCCACGCTGTTGGCCAGCGTGGTGGAGACGGAATCGCCTTCGCGGACGGAGGCCAGTTCGAGCAGGGAAAAATCGGGTGTGATGGACATGGGGCTCCGGGATTCTGAAGGACTATCGATAGTGATCAATAAACAATGATGGTTCGGGCCGGTTTCTTCAAGGGCTGGCACGGTAGCGGGGCCGGATTTCCCTGCAAGTGCTAAAGTGCATGAACAGTCTGGCGCTCTGGTTCGTATATACCGGCCAGACAACAGGAGGAAAGATCATGCGTAGGGTGCTGATACAGTGTGTGAGTTTGGTTGTGTTTCTGGGCTTTGCCTCTTCGGCGGCGGCCCAGTCTTGCCCGGAATTTCTGGACCACGAGCAGCGCAAGCTGCATCCCCGGGATTCCGTTAATCTGTGCGAGGTGGCGGCGGGCCAGCCCATGCTGGTGGTTAATACCGCCAGCCGTTGCGGATATACCGGACAGTTTGAAGGGCTGGAGGCATTGCACCAGCAATACAAAGACCGGGGCCTGGTGGTGGTCGGTTTTGCCAGTGATGATTTTCGCCAGGAGGCGGACACCGAGGAAGAAGCGGCCAAGGTCTGCTTTGTGAACTTCGGGGTGACCTTCACCATGATTGCGCCCACGCCGGTCACCGGCGAGCAAGCCAACCCGGTGTTCCGGGAAATCAACCGCCAGAGTGAGCAGCCGCGCTGGAACTTCACCAAGTACGTGATAGACCGCAGCGGCCAGGTGGTTGAGCGCTTCCCCAGCAAGGTCCGGCCGGACGATCCGCAGCTGATCGAGGCGATTGAAACGGTGCTGTGAGCCCTGGTTGATATGAGGAGAACACAATGACGGAGCCGACCGGCTACTACGAAGACAACACCACCCTGGCCCAGTACCTGGAGTTCCACTTTGGCGAGAGCTGGCATGGCGAGGCGAACTTCCCGAAAGAGCTGGCGGATGCCGCCATGGAGGCGCTGGACGGCCGGCAAACCTGCCGGGCGCTGGATATTGGTTGCGCAGTAGGGCGAACCACGCTTGAGCTGGCCCGGCATTTTGACCATGTAGACGGCGTGGAATTTTCCCAGACCTTTATCAACAAGTGCCGGGAAGTCATACGCGACGGCGCTGCCCGCTACGCCAGGCCCGAAGAAGGGGAGCTGGTGAGCTATCAGGAGCGCTCGCTGGAAGCCCTCGGGCTGTCAGACGCGGCGCGCAGGGTGGCGTTTCATCAGGGTGACGCCTGTGCCTTGGGTGACAATTACCGGGATTACGACCTGGTGCTGGCGGGCAACCTGATTGACCGGCTGTACAAACCTTCCCTGTTCCTTGAAACCATCCACGAACGCATCAACGACCTGGGCTTGCTGGTGATTGCCTCGCCCTACACCTGGCTGGAGGAGTACACACCGAAGCAGGAATGGCTGGGCGGTTTCCTGAAAGATGGCGAACCCTACAGCACCCTCGATGGCCTGAAAGATAGGCTGTCGCCCCGTTTCCGGCTGCTGACAGAGCCCCGCAGCCTGCCGTTTGTGATCCGGGAGACCCGTAACAAGTTCCAGCACAGCTTCTCGGAACTCACCATCTGGGAAAAAATGCCCGCTTAACAGCGATTGTCACGAAAAGGTCATATGGGGCGGTTATTCTGAACACTCATCAGGACAATGCATTGTGTTGGTGCATCGTGTGATTACTTCAGCCGGGGTTCTTCCCCGGTTTTTTTATGCCTGGAAAAGACAGGGCAGGTCAGGCCTTCGGCAGGTACTGGCGTTCGGGCCGCACCCATCTCGGTGCCCATGTCTTCCGCATTCCAGCGGCTGCGTTGCGGCAGAAGGTCACGAACCTTGTCCAGGGTCAGGCCGTCTATGCCTTTGGGTAGTCGTTGGCGGGTTGCTTCAAGGGCATTGTCGATCAGGTTGCCGAGCACGCTGACCAGCTGTTCCCGGGGCAGGTTGGCTGGAATATCTTCCATGGCGCTGTCCGGATCTATGTCCAGGTTCAGCCCCATTTCCCTCGCCCGGTTGTACTTGCCCAGCAGGCAGCCGGCAATGACCGGGTCGGGTACGGCTTCCAGCAGCAGTTTCAGCAAGGACTGGTGGTCGCTGACTTCGCTTCCGATCAACGTGAGGGCTTCGTCGGTCGCTCCTATCTGGATCAGGCCGGCAATGGTGTGCAGCTTGTTGGAGTATTCGTGGGTCTGGCTGCGCAGGGTGTCAGCGTACTGCTGGATACGGGTAAGCTGCTGGCTGACCTGGTGCAGTTCGTCACTGGGCCGGAAGCTGGTTACCACGCCGATCACCTCGTTGTTCTGGCGCACCGGCAGGCGGTTCACCACCATTTTCCGGCCCCGTAGCCAGACTTCCCGGTCAAAGTCCGGTTTCCGGATCGATCACCGGGTCCTTCGCCCGCATGGATTCGCCAAGGCTGCCCGTGGCGCGGGCCACGTAGGATTCGCCGTCTTCCAGGGCGCGCCGGCCATAATCTCCGTCGTCATCGGCCATCGAGCGGCCGAGAGGGCCGGATACACCCGTGCCCTTTATGAACAAAATGGTTTTTTTACTCTTTAAAGGCTTTACGCACACAAACTTCAAGACTGCCCTGCTCAACTTTTCACCTGCCTCAAGCTGCTTCCGGTGGCCGCCTGTTCCGACGCCCTGTCTGCACAAGTGTTTCGGGAGCCCGCACAAAAACAAACTAATGAGGCAACAACCATGTTGATCAAACGAACTCTGTCCTTCGTGGCAGCTGCGGCTGTCTCTTTTTCTGCCATGGCCTGGCAGCCCTCCGGCAAAGTCGAATGCCTGGCGCCTGCCGACCCGGGCGGTGGCTGGGATCACCTGAAGGTTCTGATTGCTGCCAAGGCTGCCGGTGCGGAGAAGCTGCCGTCTGTGCCCTATCTGTCATACAACAATGGCGGTGAAGCCATGAGCCAGGTTGTGGGCGGGCAGGTTGATGCCTTCACGGGTGATCTGTCCGAAGCCACCGGGTTCATGAAGTCCGGTGATTTGCGGGTGCTGGCAGTCCTGGCCGAAGAACGTCTGCCCGGTGAGTTTGCTGATCTCCCGACCGCAAAAGAGCAGGGCATTGATGCGGTGGGTCCGAACTGGCGCGGTTTCTATATGCCCAAAGGCGCCGAGGAAGGTGCCCGGGAATACTGGGTAGAGGCGCTGAACACCCTGTATGCCAGTGATCAGTGGAAGAAGGTGATGAAGAACAACGGCCTGATTCCTTTCCACCCGCCGGCGGGTGAGTTTGAAGCCTTTGTCCAGGGCCAGGTAAAGGATATCGAAACCCTCTCACGTGAAATCGGGTTGCTGAAATGACGGGCCTTGGTGATCGTATTCTCGGCCTGGGCCTGCTGGTACTTGCCGTTGCCTATGGCTGGGTTGCCCAGCAGTGGCCCGAGCCTTTCGGTGGCGCGGAAGCGGTAGGCCCCGAAACTTTCCCGACCATTCTGTCGGTGGTGCTGGTCGTTGGCAGCCTGTACCTGATGGTAAGGCATCGATTTCATCCTGGCGATTGTCGGTTTATTTGCGATTTCGGAGCTGTTGTTCTTCGTAGAGCATCGCATGGGTAGCGGGCGCGACAAGATGTCGGTTGGCAAGATCACCCTCAGCTTCAAGGAAATCGTCAGTACCATTCCCACCCAGCTTCGCGGCGGTATCCTCGGCTTTATCTCCGGTGTTCTGCCTGGCGCCGGTGCCTCACTGGGGAGCTTTATCAGCTACACCCTGGAAAAGCAGGTAATCGGCAAGAAGGGCAAGTTTGGTGAGGGTGATATCCGGGGTGTGGTTGCTCCGGAGGCGGGTAACAACGGGGCGTCTTCCGGTGCGCTGGTGCCCATGCTGACCCTGGGTGTGCCGGGCAGTGGCACCACTGCGGTGCTGCTGGCCATGCTGATCTCCCTCAACATTACCCCGGGGCCGCCCATGTACCTGTTGCCGATCGTGACCATGGTGGCTTTTGTCGGTATCTACTCGATCAGCCACAGTGCGTTTGACCTGTACTTCATGGTGGCCTTCGGTGTGGCCGGTTACTTCCTGCGCAAGCTGGAAATACCGCTGGTGCCGATCATCCTGGGCCTGTTGCTGGGGCCAGAGATGGAGAAGAACCTGGCCCACGCCATGGTGTTGTCAGTCTTTGCACCGGGCTTGCCCCGGTGCTTTTTTCTTTCTGCTCACCCGGATTGTCGGGTGCTGCCCCGGCGCACGGCCCTCTCCCGCCGGCGTTCACTTTCTGAATGCGCCGAAATCGCTTGCTGCACAAAGCCGATGTGTTCCCCCGCAATGGCCCTGGCGTCTTCCGCCCGACCTTCCATAATCGCGGAGAACAGCGCCTGGTGTTGCTCAATCAGGCCCTGACGGGTGGCCGCGTCTTTTGAGTACATGCCACCGATATTGGTCACGATGTCTTTTTTCAGGAGATTAAACAGGTTGCGCATGGTGTGCAGCAGCACTACGTTGTGGCTGGCTTCGGCGATAGCCATATGGAAGCCGGCATCTGCGGCACCTTCCCGCTCGATATTTTCCTCGCTGGGTGACCGGTAGCAATTGTCCAGTTCCTGCCATGCCCGGGTGAGCAGTTCCTGGTCTACCTCGGTGGCACGTTGGGCCGCGTAATAGGCGCAGTCGGCCTCCAGCGTACGGCGAAACTCCAGCAAGTCCCGGTGGGCTTCGGGACGGTTTTCCAGAAGCCGGATCAGCGGATCGCTGAAGCTGGCTCCGAGATGCTCAGTGACAAAGTTTCCACCACCCTGCCGGCTGATCAGCAACCCCTTCGCTGCCAGCCGCTGCACAGCTTCCCGTAACGAAGGCCTGGAAACTCCGAATTGCTCGGCCAGGGCGCGCTCCGGCGGCAGCCGCTGTCCCGGTTGCATGGTGCCTTCCAGGATCATGGTTTCCAGTTGCTCGACAATCGTGTCGGCGAGCCGCTTCGGTGCAATGGGTTGTGGAGACATTGGGCTTCCTGATGCTGTTTCCGGAATTGGTCAGACCAAAATTTCGGGAGCTGTTTGTACCTGTTTTTACTGTGAAACTGCAAGCAAATAAGACCAATGTCTTAGCTTTTCGCTTTGACAGCCCGCGAGTGCTCAAATACCGTGCTAGTTTGTTGCTTGTAAATTGGTATTACCAATTATCCAAAAATAAATCATCACAACAAGACTCTGGAGAAAACCATGTCATCCGGATTACTCGCCCTGCTGGCATTTGCCCCCATTCTGTTGGCCGGAATTCTGCTTCTCGGCCTGCGATGGCCCGCCCGAACTGCCATGCCTGTTGTCTTTCTGGCAACGGCCGTACTTGGCTATACCGCCTGGGACATGACCCTGAACCGAATTTTCGCCTCGACCCTGCAGGGACTGGTGATCACGATCGGTGTGTTGTGGATTATCTTCGGCGCCATTTTGCTGCTGAACACCCTCAAGCACTCGGGAGCCATTGCTACCATTCGCTCTGGTTTTACCAATATCACGCCGGACCGGCGGATCCAGGCCATTATCATTGTCTGGCTGTTTGGCAGTTTTATTGAAGGCGCATCCGGCTTCGGTACGCCGGCAGCCATTGTGGCGCCGTTACTGGTGGCGGTAGGTTTTCCGGCCATGGCGGCGGTTATGCTCGGGATGATGGTGCAGAGCACGCCGGTGTCGTTTGGCGCGGTCGGCACACCGATCATTGTCGGTGTGACCACGGGGCTGGACGAGGCCACGATCAGTGGCCAGCTTGAGGCTGCGGGTTCCAGTTGGGAAGCCTACCTGCAGCTGATTACCTCCGAAGTTGCCATTACCCACGCCATTGCTGGCGTGATCATGCCGCTGCTGATGGCGGTGATGATGACCCGTTTCTTCGGCCAGAACAAAAGCTGGAAGGAAGGTCTGGAAGTGTTGCCGTTTGCCCTGTTTGCCGGCGTCGCCTTCGTGGTGCCCTACGTTATCACCGGTATGCTGCTGGGGCCGGAGTTCCCGTCGTTGCTGGGCGGCCTGATCGGTCTGGCGATTGTCACGTTTGCGGCCAGGAAAGGCTTTCTGATTCCGAAGAAAACCTGGGACTTTGCCGGGCGTGAAGACTGGCCGGCCGAGTGGGTTGGCAAACTGGAAATGAAGCTGGAAGACATCGCCGCCCATCCCATGAGTGGCGTTCGTGCCTGGCTTCCGTATGTGCTGATGGGTGCAATTCTGGTGATCAGCCGCACGGTGGCGCCGGTGAAAGACTTCTTCGTCAGCATTGGCGTATCCTTCTCGAACATTCTGGGTGAGGCCGGGGTCAGCGCCGGTGTGCAGCCACTGTATCTGCCTGGCGGCATTCTGGTGATGGTGGTGATTGCCACCTTCTTCATCCACCGGATGAGCACCCGGGCCATGGGTGAAGCCCTGAAAGAGTCGGGCGGGGTGTTGCTCAGCGCGGGCTTTGTACTGCTGTTCACCATTCCGATGGTGCGGATCATGATCAACTCCGGCGTCAACCTGGCCGACCTGCCAAGCATGCCGCTGGCCATGGCCACCTGGGTGGCGGATTCTGTGGGCGGCATCTATCCCTTCCTGGCGCCTACGGTCGGTGCGTTGGGTGCTTTTCTTGCCGGCTCCAATACCGTATCGAACATGATGTTCAGCCAGTTCCAGTTTGGTGTTGCCCAAGGCCTCGGCTTGTCCACGGCGCTGATGGTGGCGGTGCAGGCTGTTGGTGCGGCTGCGGGTAACATGATCGCGATTCACAATGTGGTGGCGGCTTCGGCGACGGTTGGTTTGCTGGGCCGTGAAGGCCAGACCCTGCGCAAAACCATTCGCCCGACTATCTACTATCTTGTAGTAACCGGTGGGGTTGCCCTGGTGGCCGCCTATATTCTGGGCGTTACCGACCCCCTGATGAACTGATCTGAAACAACGGGCAGGGCTGCTCCGCAGCCCGCAGAACCCGGAGGCAATGACTGATGAGTGAGCTGTTCTACGACGCCGCCCCCAATGCCACCCGTGTGGCTCCGGAGCGCCCCAAGCCCCGGGTATATCCGGACAAGCCGGCGGAGGTAACTTTGTTCGGCACTTGTGTGGTGGATCTGTTTTTTCCCGAAGCTGGTCTGGATGCGATCCGCCTGCTGGAGCGGGAAGGCATTCGCGTGCACTTTCCACAGGAACAATCCTGCTGCGGCCAGCCGGCCTGGACCTCCGGCTACGTGAACGAGGCCCGGGAGGTGGCACGGGCACAGCTCAACCTGCTCGACAACGGCTTGCCGGTGGTCGTCCCCTCGGGCTCATGTGCCGGCATGTTCCGGCAGCATTACCGGGAAGTGTTTGCGGAAGAACCCGATACCCTGAAACGTGTGGATAACCTGGCCGAGCGTACTTTTGAACTGACCGAGTTTCTGCTGCACGTATGCAAGGTGGACTGGCAGGATCTCGGCCAGCCCACGCAGATTGCCCTGCACACGTCCTGTTCCGCCCGTCGGGAAATGAACACCCACCTGCACGCCCGGGAGTTGCTGGGCAAGCTGGCGAACGTCGAGCGGCTGGATCACGACCACGAAAGTGAATGTTGCGGCTTTGGCGGCACTTTCTCCGTGCGCATGCCGGAAGTTTCCGGCGCCATGGTGCTGGACAAAACCCGTTCGCTGCGGGAATCCGGCGCAGTGGAAATGGTGACCGCCGATGGCGGCTGCCTGCTCAACATCAACGGCTCCCTGGAAAAACAGAAACAGACGTTCCGGGGCCGGCATCTGGCCAGCTTTCTTTGGGAGCGGGTGAGTGGAGAGGTGAAATCATGAGCCAGCGTATACCGGTAAAAGAGCTCACCGACAGCTTCCGTGGCCGCGCGGTGGGCGCCCTGGCCGACGACCAGCTGCGCACCAACTTCCGCGTCGCCATGGATTCGCTGATGAAAAAACGGGCCGATGCTTTTCCGGACGAGGAAGAGCGTGAGGGCCTGCGGGCACTGGGCAACCACATCAAGGCCCGGGCGCTGTCCCGGTTGCCGGATTTGCTTGAACAACTGGAAACCAGGCTGACCGCCAACGGTGTCAAGGTCCACTGGGCCGAGACCACCGAAGAGGCCAACCGGATTGTCCACTCCATCATTGAGGCGAAGCAGGGTTCTCAGGTGGTGAAGGGCAAATCCATGGTCAGCGAAGAAATGGAAATGAACGACTACCTGGCCGAACGCAACATCGAGTGCCTGGAGTCCGACATGGGCGAGTACATCGTCCAGCTGGATGGCGAAAAGCCCTCCCACATCATCATGCCGGCGATTCACAAGAACCGCTTTCAGGTCTCCAAACTGTTCCACGACAAACTGGGCGTGGATGAGACCGAGGATGTGAACGAACTGATCCAGATTGGCCGCCGCACCCTGCGCCAGAAATTCCTTGAAGCGGATGTCGGGGTCTCCGGCGTCAACTTCGCCATTGCCGAAACCGGCACCTTGCTGCTGGTGGAGAACGAAGGCAATGGCCGCATGAGCACCACGGCGCCGCCAGTGCACATTGCCGTCACCGGCATCGAAAAAGTGGTGGAGAACCTGCGGGACGTGGTGCCCCTGTTGTCCTTGCTGACCCGTTCCGCATTGGGCCAGCCCATCACCACCTACGTGAACATGATTTCCGGCCCGCGCAAGGCGGATGAGCTGGATGGTCCGGAGGAAGTGCATCTGGTGTTGCTGGACAATGGCCGCAGCGGTGCTTTCGCCGATGCCCAACTGCGCCAGACGTTGAACTGTATCCGCTGCGGTGCGTGCATGAACCACTGCCCAGTCTATACCCGTGTGGGTGGCCACACCTATGGTGAAGTGTATCCGGGGCCGATCGGCAAGATTATTACGCCGCATATGGTTGGCCTGCACAAGGTGCCGGATCATCCCAGCGCGTCCTCCTTGTGTGGCGCCTGTGGTGAGGTGTGTCCGGTGAAGATTCCGATCCCGGAAATGCTGCAGCGCTTGCGCCAGGAAAACGTGAAAAGCCCCGCCGAACAGCCGAAAGTGAAAGACGGCGGCGCCAAGTATTCCCGCAAGGAGCGGGCGATCTGGCGCTTCTGGGCCAGGCTGAATACTTCGCCAGTGTTCTACCGGCTGTTCCTGTGGGGAGCGACCCGCTTTGGCAAACTGGCACCGAAAAACGTCGGCCCCTGGACCGAGAACCACTCGGCGCCGGTGCCGGCTCGCCGGTCTTTGCATGACCTGGCCAAAGCCCATTTGAACCAGGGGGATCAGCGATGAGCGCCCGCCGTAACATTCTGAACAAGCTCCGCGCTGGCCTGGCCGGCACTACGCCCCGGCCGGATGATTTCGATGAAGGGTTGGTCACCCGGCCATGGCAATACGCGCCGGAGGACAGGATTACCCGGCTGCGTTCGCTGATGGAGGCGGTGCACACCGAAATTCACCAGCTGACCTGCGCCGAGTGGCCGGCAAAAGTTCAGGAACTGCTGGAACATCGCGGCCTGAAAAACCTGCTCTATGCCCCGGGTACCGACCACGGCCAGACGTTGTCGGAACACTGGCAGCAAAGCAATGCCGCCCCCGAATTGCTGGCCTACGACCGGCCCATCGAGGAATGGAAAGAAGAACTGTTCTGGCAGGTGGATGCCAGCGTCACCGGCACTGTGGGAGGCATTGCAGCTACCGGCTCACTGGTGCTCTGGCCGGATCGCCACGAGCCGCGGCTGATGAGCCTGCTGCCGCCGCTGCACATTGCACTGCTCAAGGTCAGTGAAGTGGAAGACAACCTGTACGGCATGATGCAAAAACAGAACTGGTCTGCGGGTTTGCCGACGAACCTGTTACTTGTGTCAGGCCCTTCCAAGACCGCGGATATCGAACAGGTGCTGGCTTACGGGGCCCATGGCCCGAAAGAGCTGGTGGTCCTCATCCTTGAGGACGCCTGAGGGCGGGGTTATTTAACCCCGAAGCCCCGCTTGTTCAGGAAATCCTTCATGTGCGGCCGGAGCTTGCTGGTAAACAGCGGCTTCAGCTGCTCGGACCAGTTGGTGTCCTTATTGCCGCCGGTGCGTTCCTGGTAGTACTGGTGCATGGTGTCGTCAAAGCTGGCCACCAGGGCTTCGTCGTCGGAATCGTCGTAAGCGTCTTGTTTCAGGATGGCGGCCAGGGGCAGCCGTGGCTTCACTTCCGGATCCTGGTCCGGATAGCCCAGGCACAGGCCAAACACCGGATACACATGCTCCGGCAGGTTGAGCAGTTCGCTCACTTCCTGCGGGTTGTTGCGAATACCGCCGATGTAGCAGATGCCCAGCCCTTCGGATTCCGCTGCCACCACCACATTCTGGGCGATCAGTGCGGCGTCAACGCTGGCCACCAGCAGCTGCTCGGTCATGCCCCGGACCACCTCGGCACCGGCTTTCTCGGCAGATTCGGTGGCGCGCTTCATATCGGCACAGAACACCAGGAAGTCCGAACAGGTTTCCACATAGGCCTGGCCGCCGGCCAGTTCAGCCAGCTTCTTCCGCTTTTCCGGATTGACCACGTGAATAATGGTGTAGGCCTGCACGTGGTTGGAGGTGGCGGCACACTGGCCGGCGCGGATCAGTTCTTCAAACAGCTCCCGGGGAATCTGTTGATCCTTGAACTTACGGATGGAGCGGTGGGATTTCAGCAGTTCAATGGTCGGATTCATAGCCCCTCGTCTGAGTCAGGAAAAGACAGACGATAGCTTGCTTAACAGAGCGGGCGCAACCGGACGAAGGTGGGTAGTTGCCGCAGCGGGTGGGACACAGGATCGAGTAGGAGGGGGAGTTACCTCCCCCGTCCTCTCACACCACCGGGCATACGGTTCCGTACCACGGCGGTTCACGGCCGGCACTGAAGCCGAACCATCGTATCCAGCAAGCTTACCAGAGACAGGCCATTGAACACCCGCTTGGGCAGCGCCGCGTTCATATGAGACGCGCCGCTGTTCCACCACGGACCACGACCATTCGTCGCACTCATCCAAGCCCTCTGCTCTGTCAGACCCAGCCGCATCAGGTTGCGCGCCCGCGTATAGGGGCACTTCCATTGCCGCCACAGGATCAGTCGCAGTCGCCGCCGTATCCAGCCATCCAATGCTTCCACCGAGCGCTTCGAGGCCGTCAGGCGATAGTAATTCGCCCAGCCCCGCAGCACCGGATTCAGGGATCGGATGGTGGCATTCAGTGACTGCCCCCTTGATCGTTTGAGCAATGGTCGCAGCTTGGCCATAAAAGCCTTCAGGCTCTTCGGTGCAACCCTCAACCGTGCCTGCTTGTGCCAAGTCACGCTGTATCCCAGGAAGCTTCGGCGCCAAGGGCGATCCACAGCGCTCTTGTCTGTGTTCACTTTCAGGCGCAGTTCTCTTTCCAGGAAGTGGGTGACGCTGGTCATCACCCGTTCACCGGCTCTTCTGCTGCGAACGTAGATATTGCAGTCGTCCGCATAGCGGCAGAACCGGTGCCCCCTCCGTTCCAACTCCCGATCCAGTTCGGTCAGAAGCACATTAGAGAGCAAGGGCGACAGGGGCCCACCTTGCGGCGTGCCTTCCCGTCTCGGGCTGACCAGCCCACCGTCGAGCATACCGGCTCGCAGGTAGCGTCGGATCAGAGTGAGTATCCGTCGGTCGGTGATGCGACGGGCCAGCAGACTCATCAGCACATCGTGATTGACCCGGTCAAAGAACTGGGCCAGATCCAGATCGACCACCCAGCGGTGGCCATCGTTGATGAACTGCTGCATCACCTTTACCGCCTGATGGGCGCTTCGACCGGGACGGAACCCGTAGCTGTGGTCCGAGAAGGTCGGTTCCAGTATCGGGCTCAACACTTGGTGAAGGGCTTGTTGGATCAGGCGATCCTGTACCGTGGGGATACCCAGTATCCGTTCGCCGCCTTGCGGCTTAGGGATACTGACCCGGCGTACCGGCTGAGGATGGTAGTCTCCGGCCAACAATCGCTCACGCAACGTTGGCCAATGCTGTTGCAGGTGGCTCTTCAAAGCGGTCACCGGCATCCGATCGACACCAGCCGCGCCTTTATTGGAAACCACCCGCTGATACGCACGCATCAGGTTCGGGCGCTCCAGCACCTGTTCCATCTGCGTGTTCGGCTCCGCGTTCGTCCACGAGTGAGCCCCCGCGTCTGCTTCGACACGGACTTCAGTACCTGCCGGGTTCCGCCCGGCCCCTTCCTGAATGCCCTGACCCATCCGGGTCGCTTCTGTCTTCATAAGCACACTGCGAGAACTTACCGCCTACTAGCGGCCAACCATGTTCAGTCCTTCAGTACGCGGTAACGCACCTACTATGACCTCGGCTGAGTTCTGGCCCCCCATCCCCGCCCCTCACGAGGCAGGTAGCACAGTGGCAGAGAACCAGACTTCCCAGGGTAAGACGCGTGACCTTCACACTTATACCCGCCGCATCTACGTCCACACCTTCCGTGCAAGTATTGGGCTTTGGCGATAGTGGCCGCCTTACCCGGTGTGACCGCCTCATATGCGATTTCTGTTCGTCGGGCCAGTGTTTTGCCTGCGGCTTCCTTCAGATTCCACCTCGCGGTGGACACCCTTGCCGTTCGGCTAGTGGTTCCCCTTGCCGGGTCCACAGGGGACTTGCACCCCCAAGTCATCCGGCCAGCACCACCTGTACCGGAACAGCGCCCGTCAAGGCGCTACGCGCCATGCCTGGCGCACCACAAAAAAGGCGCGCCGGGTGGCGCGCCTTGGCAGGGGAAACGAATCCGGCAATTACGGAATCATGTCCACTGGCTTGGGAGTGTCAGCCGTGCTCGGCGGCAGCACCGGATAGGTGACTTCCGGAATGTCGCCGGTCAGGGTTTTGAGGAACGCCACGATGGATTTCACTTCGCTATCGTTCAGCTCGATACCCAGTTGGGCAGTACCCATAACCGCAACGGCTTCTTCCAGGCTCCAGACGGCGCCAGAGTGGAAATACGGCGCGGTCAGTTCGATGTTGCGCAGTGGTGATGCCCGGAATACATACTCGTCAGAGGCGGTTTCGGTTACGGAGAAACGGCCCTTGTCGCCAGCGGGCAGGATTTCAGCACCGGGCCTGGCGACCAGGCCGAACGGATAGTAGTTCTGGCCGCCGACGTTCATGCCACTGTGGCAGGCGGTGCAGCCGCGGTCCATAAACAGGGCCAGGCCTTCTTTCTCTCCTTATGAGACAAGTTGGTCTCCCTTTACTAAAGCTAACAAAACCTGCTGGATGTGCATGGAAAATCGGCAGGTTTCGGTCATGAAATTGATGTCCGTCAATTTGTAAATTTTGTCTGGAAAAACAGGGCATAGGTGCGACATTTCGTCGCTGAAGCGGTGGCCGTGCTTGCTGTTAAAGCTCGGGTTATATCGTTATGCTCTTTTGGTGAGGCTTAGCCAACGACTCAGGGGAGTGTGATGAAAAAGAAACGGGTATGCCGGATAAAGTTGAAGAATTCCAGCGTGTTGGCAGTGATTCCGGAGGAACGTGACCGGTGATTCCGGCATCGTGACCGGCGATTCCGGAAAAACGCCCGAAATCGGTCACGATAAAACGGAATCAGTGGCCACGATCGCCCGGAACAGGCGGTCACGTTCAAACGGAATGGGTGGTCACGATGTGCAGGAATACGCACACCCACCGGGATTCATTGACCTGAAGCAAAATCTCCCCACTGGTAACAGCGTTTACTGTCATCAATATCAGGAGGGAGGTCCCATGAACATGAATACTCAGGTTTCAACTCAACCCAAGTCTACTGTGATCGGTCGCCTTGCTGACCGGTTGATCGCCGGCCAGTATCAGATGGCTGTAAAGTCCCTGCAGATGGAAGCCCCGGATGCGCTGGAGCAGATAGTTGCTCAGGCCGATCCGGCCCTGGATTCCTCCGTTGCTGCTGAAATCGAGCGTCTTTTGAGAACTGGTGGTGCACCGTTTGTGCGTTTTGAAAAGCCCCTGATGCCGCAGATGCAGGCACGTTTCGGCGTTACCGAAGAACAGATGGGTGCTCTGGAAGCCAGAGAGCTGTCGGCTATGAAGAAGCGTTGTAATTCCTGCTCGGAAGCAGCCCGCTGCTGGCAGGCGCTGCGTGGCGGGGAGTCTGCGGAGCAGTGTCGGAAATTTGTCCGAATGCAGATACTTTTGAACGGCTTTAAAGCATAGCCCGGTACTTCTTTGACCATCAAAAAGGCCTGAGAAACCTCAGGCCTTTTTGCTATCTCAGAAGAGTAATTCCGGCAACCAGGTTGCGATCTCCGGGAAGATCATAATCAGTATGATCCCAACGATTTCTACCAGTACAAACGGAATGATCGACTTGTAGATATCGTTCATTGTGACCGACGGAGGCACTACACCTTTCAGGTAGAACAGGTTGAAACCAAAGGGTGGTGTCTTGTAACCGATCTCCATGTTGATCACGAACAGAATGCCGAACCAGATTGGGTCAAACCCTAATGCCGTGATAATCGGAATAAATACCGGCAGAGTAATCATCATGATGCCGACGGGGTCCAGAACCATACCCAGGAAGAAGATGATGATCATCATGGCAATGACGGTTCCCCAGGCTCCGCCTGGAATCATGGCCATAATACTTTCTATCAGAGCCTGGGCTCCCATGCTTTGATAAGCAGAGCTGAATGCGTGGGCCGAAAACAGGATCCACATGGTCAAGCCAGTCAGCTTGAGGGTGCGGATCGCGGCTTCATTCAGTACTGACCATTTGAACTCGCCGTAGACCGCTGCTGAAATCAGCGCACCGAGGACACCCATGGCTGCGGCTTCTGTGGGTGTAGTGAGTCCGCCCATGATGGAGCCCAGTACCATTCCCACCACACTGATCGGCAGGAGAACAGAGCGTAGGGCGCGGAACTTTTCAGGCCAGGATGCCCGGTCTTCTTTAGGAAGCGCTGGTGCCAGGTCTGGCTGCAGGGCGCAGCGGACAACAATATAGAGGGTGGTGAGTACCATCAGCATAATGCCGGGCATAACACCTGCAGCAAACATCTTGCCTACGGATACACCCGTAATCAGGGCATACAGAATCATCAGGATACTTGGCGGGATCAGAACGCCCCAGCCGCCACCGGTATTTATAACCCCGAGTGCCATCTGCTTGTCGTAACCCCGGGACAGCATGGAAGGGAGTGCGATCGCACCCATAGCGACCACTGCCGCACCGCTGATGCCCACCATGGCTGCAAATACCGCACAAATACCCAGAGTACCGATGGCCAGGCCGCCCCGGAGGCCGCCGAACCAGAGATACATCATGCGGTACAAGTCTCGCGCAACACCTGTGCGTTCGAGAATCATCGCCATGAATACAAACAGTGGTATGGCCACCAATGTAAAGCTTTCCATGGTGCCCCAGATCTGGGAAACCACCATGTAGAAGGAGTCAAAGCCCCAGGTGAAATAAAGAAAAACAACAGACACACCACCCAGCACGAATGCCAGTGGCAGGCCAAGCAGCAGGAAAAACAGCAGCGAACCAAAGAATAGAAGCGTCATGACTTCAATGCTCATTATGCTTCTCCTTCTTCAGAATGGCTTTTCCGCTCAGCGGGGTCGTAATAGCTCAGGTTAAATGCGATGGCGATATCCTCCAGCAACCTCACAATGCCTTGCAGCAGCATCAAAACAGAGGCAACAAAGATGGCTCCCTTGGCTGGCCAGATAGGCGGGTTCCAGGCAGAAAAGGAGGTTTCCCGGCTTTCGAATGACTCAGAGGCCATGTCAAAGCTGAACCAGACCAGCGCCAGCATGAAAATGAAGAACAAAATGGAGGTGAAAATGTCGACAAAGCCCTGGGCTCTCAGCTTCAGCGTCGAGTGCAGCAGATCGACATTCACGTGCCCGCGGTGGGCCATGATGTATCCGCCAGACATTACTGCGTATACACCGAACAGCAGTTGTGTCAGTTCATTTGTCCACACCGAAGGTGAATTGAAAAAATAGCGCAGAGCTACTTCAAGTATCAGAAAGACAAACATGGGAAAGACGATCAGGGCTATACATCGGCCAACGTACTCGTTGAGCCTGGTGACGCCTTTCATGAATGCGCTGACTACGCTCATGGCACTCTCCGGGGGACTTTGATGTGAACTGAGAAAACAGGCCCCGGGGGTTAATCGGGGCCTGTGGTGTTGCGTTTAAGATCAGAGGTAGCCAAGTTCGCCAAGGAACTGCTTGAGCAGGCTCAGAGCCTTCTTGGCCTCATCGCTGCGCTTGGCTTCTTCATCCCACATGCCCTGGGCGGTCTGGGCAAGCTTCTGCTGAACATCATCAGGCATCACGTTTACTTCAACACCTTGATCAGCAACGGCCTTGGCCAGGGCGATACGCTCTTTGTACAGATACTGGTTGGTGCGGATCCAGAATTGCTCATCCAGGGCCTGTTTCACCACCTGCTGCAGGTCTTCCGGAAGTTTGTCCAAGGCCTTCTGGCTGACGATGATGACATCAGTGCCGGCGATGTTCAGCGCAGGCTGAACGTGGTATTTGGCAACATCATACAGGCCCATGCTCGCAGCACCCTGGGCAGCACCCCAGTGGGCGCCGTCTACAATGCCGGAATCCAGTGCGGTGTACAGTTCACTGCCCGGGATATAGGAAGCGGAAGCACCGGCCTCGGTCAGGAACTTCTGAAGCGCACCGGAGGAACGGATTTTCAGCCCCTTGAAGTCTTCCCAGCTGTTGATGGGTTTGCTGGTAACCATTTCGGTCGGGTAAACCTTGTCGGTTGCCCAGTAAACGCCAGACTTGGCGGCTTCATCCCGCAGCATTTGTTCGAAGCCCATGTTCTGGTGGAAGTAGGCGGCTTCCCAAACGTTTCGGAATGCGAAGGGCAGGCCAGAAGCAATGCCGGCCAGAGTCATCTTGTCCTGGGCATAACCGGGAGAAATCGTACCCATTTCCAGAATGCCACGACTCACGGCATTGAAGGTTTCTGTGGCCTTGAACATAGCGCCTGCTTCAAACAGCTGGAGCTTGATGCGGCCTTCAGAGCGTTCTTCGATCACATCCTTCAGTCGACCAAGGCTGTCCTGGTAGGAGCTGCTGGAGCCTGGCCAGTGGGACTGAACCTTCCAGGTGTAGGTTTTTTCAGCGTATACAGGTGCGCTGGCGATAACAGCGGATACACCCAGTGTTAACGCGGATGCATAGGTAGTAAGGTTTTTTCTGAATGTGGCAAGGAAGCTCATAAGTTTGCTCCAGTACTTGTTATAGTTGCATTGCTCTTGTTTCGCAGTGCAGAATATAAGACTGCACCGTGAACTGTTGTTGTTCGACTTTATCACAAGATTTGCCATTTGCAATAGGACGTTTTTCTCCTGTTTCAGAGGGGGAGGGCGACACCCAGGAGATGTACATGATTAAGAAATATAGCCAAGAAAAAGCGATCCATCTTGTCATAGATCGTCCGGATAAAAAGAACGCCCTGAACCGAAGCATGTATGAGCAGCTGGCAGGTTATGTGCGGGAGGCAAGTTCTGACCAGAACGTGCATGCCGTCGTCATCTCGGGTGCTGAAGGTGTGTTTACCGCCGGTAACGATCTTGATGATTTCCGGGCGCGGGCTACGGACGAAAACCCGAAACCCTCTGCCGGCCTTGCTTTCATTGAAGAATTGATGGCTTGTGATACTCCGGTGATAGCGGCGGTGGAAGGGTTGGCGATTGGTATTGGCACCACTATGTTGCTCCATTGCGACAGCGTGTTTGCGGGGCGCTCGGCCAGGTTCAAAACTGCCTTTGTCGATTTGGGATTGGTGCCGGAGGCTGCTTCAACTGTGACCATGCCATTGCACCTTGGCTCTCGTATGGCTGCTGAATTGCTGTTGCTTGGTGAAACCCTGGATGGCACCCAGGCCGGTGAGTGTGGCCTGGTAAGCCGGGTGGTAGATGATGGGCAGGCTGTGGATTCGGCCCTGGCCCTGGCGGGCAGGCTGGGAGAAAAGCCCCGAGAGGCATTGCGGGCCAGCAAGCGTTTAATGAAGGCGCCATGGCGCGACCAGGTGCAGCAGGCATTGGAGCGGGAGCGCGGTGTGTTCAGTGAGCGCTTGCGTTCCGATGACTGCCGTGATGCCCTGAATCGTATGCAGCGCCGTTAACCGGCGCTGTTTTCCCAGTAAGGCGTTCTTAGCTCCCGCTTCAAGACCTTGCCAATGGTAGAGCGAGGCAGTTCCTGTCGGAACTCTACGGCACTCAGACGCTGGGTCTTGCCCAGATGCTGGTTGGCCCAGTCCCGGATTTCCTCTTCTGTTTCCTGGCATCCGGATTTCTTTACCACCAGAGCGAGGGGAGTTTCGCCCCATTGGCTGCTGGGTATGCCGATAACCGCAGCATCGGTTACCGCAGGATGGCTGAGGACGACTTTTTCCAAGTCTACAGCGTAGATGTTGAAACCGCCGGAAATAATCATGTCTTTCCTGCGGTCGAGAATATGAACAAAGCCGTCTTCGTCAATGCGGCCCATATCGCCGCTGCGATAAAAGGCAAGTCCGTCGGGGCTTTGCCACAGCATCTCCCTGGTCTGCTCCGGGCGGTTTACGTAACCCCGCATCATGGAAATCGCGCGCCCGACAATCTCGCCGATCTCACCCTGGGGCAGCTCCTTGCCATCTTCGCTGACCACCCTTACTTCAGCCCCTTCGGTGGGCAGTCCGACGGTATCCCATTTGTCCGGGTAGGCAGCGCAGTCGAGGCTGGTGGAAATGCCGCCTTCTGTGAGGCCATAGACCTCCCGGATATTGCCTGGCCAGCGTTTCATGGTTTCGGCGATCACATGGGCCCGTAGCGGTGCACTGGTACAGAGCTTGAGCTTGAAGCTTGAAAGGTCAAACTGGTCGAAGTCCGGAACCGCCAATATGCGTTCAAACTGCACGGGCACCAGCATGGCGTGGGTGACTTTGTGCTGTTCTGCCAGTTCAAGGAAGCGACGGGCATCAAACTTGGCCATCAGCACGAGGGTGCCGCCATAGAAAATGGTCGGTAGCACCGATACCAGGGTGGTGTTGGAGTACATTGGTGTCGATACAAGGTTAATGGCTTCACCGTTGAGCCCGAACCGGCTCATCCTGACCATTTGCCGCTGGCGGAACCGGTAGTCGTGGAGTATGCCCTTGGGCGTTCCGGTCGTGCCTGAACTGTAAATGATGTTGAACGGATCGTTCAGCGTTAACGACGCCGGGTCTGGCTCGGCGGGAATCGAGCCCAGCCAGTCCTTTAAATGCTGTCCGGCATCATCGTTGTCCAGCCCGATCACCTCATCGTCATTCAGGCCGGCCCGGGGGCTGGCTTCGGCCCAGATATCGAGGTTTTTACGGGAAACGAACAGGAACCTGGAGCCGCAGTCACGAATCATCAGAGCCAGGGATTCGCCGCTGGCCATACCGGAAAGCGGTACCATGCAGCCACCCGCCACCAGGGTTCCCAGATAGAGGGCCACCATTTCCCTGCTGTTTTCCGACAAGGCCGCAACGCAGTCGCCTTTTTTAAGGCCGGCTTGTCGCAGCCTGTTGGCAATGCGGTTGACCTCATGCAGCAGGCCGGCCCAGCTGAGTGCTCCCTTTTCGTCGATGATTGCGGTCTTGTCGCCTTGTCCGCTGGCAAAGGCCTGAATACGAAAACCGATGGCCTCCATGGCTTCGCCGGAGTCAGTGGGAGCGTATACGGGCATTTCGTCAAATCGCGTTTTCATTTTGTCATCCTTTGATGTTGTAGTTTTGCTAGATGAAATTAACTTCCAATTATATTGACTCATAACCGTTGCGCGTGACAAATTATCTGGAAAGCAAAATAGAACACACAAAAATAAATCATGTTAGCGGGGAGAATTTCATGGGGCGATTTGATCAGCGAGTGGTAATCGTCACCGGGGCCGGAAGTGGTATCGGGCGGGCAACCGCACTCAGGCTGGGTCGCGAAGGGGCATCCGTTGTGCTTGTTGATGTCGCCGAGGGCGGCTTGCTCGAAACCGAGAATCAGATGGCTGATGGTGTATCTGTGCTGCGTCGGGTGGCAGATGTTGCTGATGAGGCTGCGGTAACTGCCCTGGTAGCCGAAACCATGAAGACCTTTGGCCAGATTGATGTGCTGTGCAATATCGCCGGTATCGCCAGTATTTCCGGAGCCCATCCGCCGGTCACCGAGAACAGTCGTGACGAGTGGGAGAAAGTGCTCGCTGTAAACCTGCTGGGAACGATGCTGACGATAAAGCACGTTGCACCTCACATGCAGGCCCGCAAGAAGGGCAGCATTGTCAATACTGCATCTGTTGCCGGTATTCGTTCGGGGGCTGGAGGCAATGCCTACAGCGCATCAAAGGCCGGCGTGATCAACCTGACCATGACCGCAGCCTGTGATCTGGGGCTGGACAACGTGCGGGTAAACGCAGTTTGTCCCGGGCTGGTTGAAACCGGTATGACCCAGAAAGTCTTTGACTATGCCCGGGCACACGAAAAGGCCCACAAGCTCGGCTCCCGTTGTGAGTTGCGCCGTTATGGCGATCCCGCGGAAATTGCTGCCGCCATCCTTTTTCTCGCCAGTGACGATGCCAGTTACATTACCGGCCAGGCCCTGGCCGTTGATGGCGGCAACACAGCGTCCCTCAATCTGCCAGGAATGAAAGTCTGATGAGCAACAGTAGTCTGCACATTACCGGTGGCAAAGACTTGCCGGGTTTTCACAACATGCTGGGCTACCGGCAGGTGTCGTGGGAAGAAAACGAGGCCGTGATCGAGCTGGAAATCCAGGCGGATCACCTGAATCTGGGTGGTGTTATCCATGGTGGAGTGCTGACCTCCCTGCTGGATATTGCCATGGCCGAAGCCGGCACCTACTGCCCCTACCCCGGGCGCATGCGCAAAGCCATTACGCTTTCGCTGACCACCACGTTTACCGGGCAGTGCACCGGGGGCCTAATCCGGGTGACCGGTCGTAAGCGCGCGGGTGGAAGCCGGATTTTTAACAGTACCGGTGAAGTTCACGACGAGCAGGGCAATCTGCTTGCAATCGGTGAGGGTACTTTCCGGATACGTTCTGGTAGTGAGAAACCTGAAGGCGTTCCCGTCTGAATGCCTGCTAACGCGATTGCCGGCGTTAGTGGCGGTCGCAAATAACTGAACAGAGAGGAAGCGGATATGTTCGAGCTGTCTGACAAGGCCAAGAAACTGCAGGCCGAATTAACCGAGTTCATGAATGCCTACATCTACCCGAATGAAGAGAAGCATCACCATCAGGTGGCAACCGCAGAAAACCGTTGGGCACCGGTTCCGATCATTGAAGAGCTGAAAGATAAGGCCAAGGCTGCCGGGCTGTGGAACCTGTTCCTGCCAGAAAGTGACCTGGGTGCCGGACTGACAAACTTCGAGTACGCACATCTGTGCGAGATTATGGGCCGATCCGAGATGGCTCCTGAAGTATTCAACTGCTCCGCGCCGGACACCGGCAACATGGAAACCATTGCACGTTACGGTAACGAGGAGCAGCAGGAACAGTGGCTGAAGCCGCTTCTGGATGGAAAAATCCGTTCCTGCTTTTCCATGACCGAGCCGGATGTGGCTTCCTCTGACGCAACCAACATTGCTTGCGAGATTCGTCGTGAAGGTGACGAGTACGTTATCAACGGTCGTAAGTGGTGGTCTTCAGGTGCCATGACCACCACCAGCAAGATTGCCATCGTTATGGGCAAAACCGATCCCAGCGCTCCCAAGCACCAGCAGCAGTCGATGATTCTGGTGCCACTGGATGCACCCGGGGTGAAAATGATTCGCCCGCTGACGGTATTCGGTTATGACCATGCGCCGCACGGCCACGCCGAGATTCACTACGACAACGTGCGGGTGCCGGTCAGCAATATCCTGCTGGGTGAAGGTCGCGGCTTTGAAATTGCTCAGGGTCGCCTCGGGCCGGGCCGTATCCACCATTGCATGCGCACCATCGGTGTCGCCGAGCGTGCCCTTGAACTTATGTGCAAGCGCGCGAATGCCCGTGAGGCCTTTGGTCGCCCGCTGTCCGAATTTGATTCCATCCGGAAAGACATTGCCCGCAGTCGCATCGACATCGAGCAGGCTCGCCTGATGACCCTCAAGGCGGCCCATATGATGGACACCGTTGGCAACAAAGTGGCCCGCCAGGAAATCGCCATGATCAAGGTGATTGCCCCGAGCATGGCCCTGAAAGTTATCGATCGTGCAATTCAGGTGCACGGTGGTGCCGGTGTTAGCCAGGACACCTTCCTGGCATCTGCCTGGGCCAAGGTCCGTACCCTGCGCCTGGCCGATGGCCCGGATGAGGTTCACCTGGATTCCGTAGCCAAGCTTGAACTGCGTCAATACCGCTGAAACAGCTGTTACCCAGAGTAATAAGGATTCGGAAATGACTAATCCATTATTTGATATGACCGGGAAAGTGGCGGTTATTACAGGCTCCACCAAGGGCATTGGCCGGGCCATTGCCGAAGAAATGGCCCGCTGTGGCGCCCGGGTTGTGATCTCCAGCCGCAAGGCTGAAGCCTGTGAGCAGGTTGCCAGTGAAATGCGGGCCCAGGGCTTTGATGCCATGGCTATCGCTTGCCACGTCGGCAAGAAGGAAGACCTGCAAAACCTGGTCGACAAAACTAATGAAGCCTGGGGCACCATCGATGTTCTGGTTTGCAACGCCGCGACTAACCCAGTGTATGGTCCGACCGCGGAAATGACTGACGATGCCTGGGACAAGATCATGGACACCAACGTCAAGGGAACCTTCTGGCTCACCAATATGGTGCTGCCACAGATGGCCGAAAAAGGCTCAGGTTCTGTGGTGCTGCTGTCCAGTATTGCCGGTATTCGCGGCAACACCACTATCGGCACTTACGGTGTGTCCAAGGCGGCAGAAGCTGCCCTGGCGCGCAACCTGGCCGTTGAGTGGGGGCCGAAGGGTATCCGTGTGAACAGCATTGCGCCGGGCCTGATCAAGACCGATTTTGCCAAAGCGCTTTGGGAAGACCCGGTTCGCGTAAAGCGGGCAGAAGACAAAACCCCGCTTCGGCGCATCGGTGATCCGATCGATATTGCCGGCCTGGCTGTTTTCCTGGCGACCCCGGCCAGTGCCTACATTACCGGGCAGGTGATTGTTGCCGACGGTGGTGAAACCATCTGCTGATACCGGGAAACCGGAACACCCCTGCCGCCGGGCCCTGTCTGGCGCCAGGGGTTATCAGAACATAACGACAAGAGATAATCATGAGCATGACTCCAGAGCTGGTAGCGGTTCTGCCAGCCCACAAATTCGATGAAGCCCGCCTGCTCAACTGGCTTCAGCAGGCATTGCCGGAATTCGGTAACCAGATGGACGTGAAGCAGTTTCAGGGCGGGCAATCCAATCCCACCTTTCTGCTGGATACCGGCAACAGGCGTTATGTACTGCGGAAGAAGCCCCCGGGAAAGACGCTGCCTTCGGCTCACATGGTGGAGCGGGAATACCGCGTTATGCGCGCGCTCGCTGAACACACGTCCGTTCCGGTACCCAATGCTCGCGTACTGTGTGAAGACAGTGAGGTCATTGGCACTCCCTTCTACGTGATGGATTTCCTGGAAGGCAGGATTTACTCCCATTCAGCACTCAAAGAGCTGGAGCGTGAAGAGCGAATGAGGGCTCATCACTCAGCCATCGACACGCTGGCAGCTTTGCACTCTGTGGATGTCAATGCTATTGGACTGGTAGATTACGGCCGTCCGGAGGGCTATGTGTCCCGTCAGGTGGCTCGCTGGAGCAAGCAATATCTCGCATCCCGGACGGATGACCTGCCGGCCATGGACAAGCTGATGTCCTGGCTGCCGGAGAACCTCCCGGCCAGGGATGAGACTTCGATTGCCCACGGTGACTACCGGTTTGGCAACCTGATGCTGGCACCGGACCGCCCGGACGTAATCGCGATTCTGGATTGGGAACTGTCGACTCTCGGGCATCCTTTGGCAGACCTCGCCTATTACTGCCTGCCATACCACCTGCCTGCTGACATGCCCGGTATGCGTGGCCTGAATGGCGAAGATCTGCAGGAGCTCGGTATACCAAGCGAGCAGGAAACGATTGCACGGTACTGCGCGCAAACCGGCCGGGACGGTATCGATGACTGGCACGTGTTCCTGTCGTTCTCATTATTCCGGCTGGCGGCCATTCTTCAGGGCGTTTACAAGCGGGCTCTGGATGGCAATGCTGCCAACGCCAATGCGCTGGAGGTTGGCAAGCGTGCCAGCCTGCTGGCGGATATCGGCTGGCAGATTGCTTGTGAAGGCCGGAAGCCATGAGCGGAGAAGCGATGATGCAGGGAAAGATTGCCAATCGAATTCTGATTACCAACGATGACGGCATCAATGCGCCGGGTATCGCTATCCTTGAAGCCATTGCCCGGCGGTTGGCCGATGAGGTCTGGGTTGTGGCTCCGGAACATGATCGCAGCGGAGCTGGCCAGAGTATATCCATTCACAGTCCGTTACGGGTTTATCAGGTTGGGGCTAATCGTTATTCGGTTTCAGGCACACCGGCCGATTGTGTGTTGTATTCCCTGGCCGAGTGGTTCGGGGAAACACCGCCAGACCTGGTGCTCTCCGGTGTGAATTGCGGAGCGAATATCAGTGATTCGGTTCAGTACTCGGGTACCGTTGGAGCGGTACTGAGTGCCCACCACATGAACATTCCGGCCATTGCGCTGAGCCAGGCTTACCTGAACCGGGACGACGTCCGCTGGTCGCCGGTGGAAACCTTTGCTGAAGCGGTCATTCGCAGGCTTTACCACCCCGGCCAGGTTCTGGCGTGGAATGTGAACTTTCCAGCCTGTGAAGCGGCCGATATTACCGCAGCCCGATGGTGTCGGCAGTCCAACGGCTCTATCCAGAAGCCAACACTGGTCGCTGGCCGTGATGCGCGCAGCCTGCCTTACTGGTGGCTTGGTTTTGACCGGAGCTCACGCCACATTGTGGCGCCGGATGCGGATGTGACCGTACTTCGTGAAAAAGCCGTTGCCATTTCACCGTTACGCCATGACGAGCCCTTGCCCGGGGCTGTTGATTATTTTGATTTGTCCGCTCAAGCGGTTGACTGAATTAACCCAGAGGGAGAACAAGAATATGTTTACACGCCACTACAAGGTTTGGCCAAAAGATCTGCCCAAAACCATGACCCTGCCGAAAACCAGTCTGTACACCAACCTGGAAGTCTCGGCACTGCGCTATCCGGACCACAATGCCATCGTTTTCTACGATGCGCCCATGACCTATGCCCGGCTTAAGCAAGAAGTCGATACTATGGCGGGTTACCTGCAGGCCCAGGGGGTCAAGAAGGGTGACCGGGTACTGCTTTATATGCAGAACTCCCCGCAGTATGTGATCTCCTACTATGCCATCCTGCGGGCCGATGCCGTGGTTATTCCTGTAAATCCCATGAACCGCGCGGCGGAGCTTGAGCACTATATTTCGGATACTGGCTCCACGGTGTGCATGGCGGGCCAGGAACTGGCAGGCTTCATCGCGCCGTTGATTGGTGAGACCAACCTGGAACAAGTGCTTGTTGCGTCTTACAACACCTACATTAACCCGGAAACCGACCTGACGTTGCCGGCTGAAGTTGCTGCGCCCGCGTGGTCCAGGGATATACCGGGAGTGGTTACCTGGGAGGCGGCCCTGGAAGCCGGACGCAAGCCCGGTGAACATACTGCCGGCCCGGATGACCTTGCCGTTATTCCGTACAGCTCCGGTACCACCGGGGCACCCAAGGGCTGCATGCACACTCACCGGTCGGTGATGGCGACAGCCGTGCACCGGGTATTCTGGAATCTGTCCACTCCGGATAGTGTTCAGCTATCCACGCTGCCGTTCTTCCACGTAACCGGCATGACTGGCTCCATGAACGGTCCCATATTCTGCGGTGCCACTTCTGTCATCATGACCCGTTGGGACAGAACCACAGCGGCACGTTTGATTGAGCGTTACAAGGTTACCGGCTGGACCAACATCGTCACCATGGCGGTGGACTTCCTGTCGAATCCGGAGCTGGGCAAGTACGACATCAGCAGCCTGAATATGATTGGTGGTGGTGGTGCCGCCATGCCGGTTGCGGTCGCCGAGAAGCTCAAAAAGCTGACGGGCCTTGATTACATTGAAGGCTACGGTCTGTCTGAAACCATGGCAGCGACCCATATCAATCCAACCAAAAGCCCCAAGCCCCAGTGTCTGGGGATCCCGGTGTTTGATGTCGACAGCCGGATTATCGACGTGGATACGCTTGAAGAGAAAGCTGTCGGAGAAACCGGAGAGATCGTGTCCTGCGGGCCTCAGGTCACGCTGGGCTACTGGAATCGCCCGGTGGATACCGAGGCTTCATTCGTCGAAATCGATGGCAAGCGTTTCTTCCGCACCGGCGATCTGGGTTACTACGATGAAGATGGTTACTTCTTCATGGTGGATCGGGTCAAACGCATGATCAACGCGTCTGGCTTTAAGGTCTGGCCGTCTGAGGTAGAAGGGTTGATGTACCGTCACCCATCCATCCACGAAGTCTGCATTATCTCTGCCCCGGACCCCAAGCGTGGTGAAACGGTCAAGGCTTGTATTGTACTAACGCCTGAGGCTGAAAGCACAACAACCAAGGATGACATCATCAGTTGGTGTAAGGAGCAAATGGCGGCCTACAAGGTGCCAACCATCATTGAATTTGTTGATGAGTTGCCAAAATCACCGACCGGAAAGCTGATGTGGCGGGCACTTCAGGAGCAGGAGTGGCAGAAGTAGCTTGCACAACACTGGAAGTTAGGAAGGCGGCTCCCCCCCCCCACCCTCAGGGCTTGCCGCCTTTTTGCACTGACCGGAAAACTCAGACCACGTACATGGCCAGATTTTCCAGTACGCAGGCTGGCTTGTCTTCGTTCCTTATTTCCACCACGGTCTGGTAGGTGGCCAGTAGGCGGTGATCATCCACCTGCTTCAGGGATGCCAGCTCAACCCGGGACCGGATATCCGAGCCAGCCTTCACCGCCGCCGGAAAACGCAGCTTGTTCAGGCCATAGTTGATGGTGGCTGAAGTACCGGTCACCTTGATGACCTCGCTGTTGAGCTTGGGGATCAGTGATGCCGTCAGGTAGCCATGGGCTACCGGGCTCTTCCAGGGTGACTCCCGGCTGGCCCGGTCGACATCCACATGGATCCACTGATGGTCGCCGGTGGTTTCGGCAAAGGCGTTTATCATGGCCTGGCTCACGGTTACCCAGGGGCTGTGGCCAATCAGCATGCCCTGATAGGCTGCCAGTTCATTAATATCAACAGTAATCATAGGACCTTCCTGATAGTGGATTGATGAAGGGCTCAAACGTTGTAGCCAGGAGACCTGGCATCAAGCAGTCTCAGAAGGGCGGGCCAGGTAAGCTTTGCTGCCTTGCCGAGTGAGCCTGATTGATCCGCCGTGGTGTCGATAGCCTGTTGGGTGGGCATGTATACCGGGCCACAGCTCTGCGCTTTTACCTGTATCTCGCAGGCCTTCATCAGGAAGTAGAGGTAAGTGAAGGTTTCCGGCACATCGCGGCCCACGGTCAGAATGCCGTGATTTCGCAAGATCATCATGGATTTGCTACCCAGATCCCGGATCAGGCGCTCCCTCTCATCAAGGTTGAGCGCTACGCCTTCATATTCGTGGTAACTCAGGTGCTCAAGGCACAGCATGGCGGTCTGGCTCAGGGGCAGTAGGCCATCACGGTGGGCTGATACCGCAACACCATCTGCTGCATGCAGGTGC
The DNA here is from genome assembly GCF_056859535.1 of Marinobacter sp. L-46. NCBI lineage: Bacteria > Pseudomonadati > Pseudomonadota > Gammaproteobacteria > Pseudomonadales > Marinobacteraceae > Marinobacter > Marinobacter sp. L-46. The sequence continues at coordinate 10,746 of NZ_JBSXOP010000038.1, read as the reverse complement.
ATGACGGCTCCGGCATCTTCACGCCCCATATGTACGGCACTGTGGATGGTAAACCCCGCCGGGTTAACCCTGCGCAGCCCGCCAGCCTCCACGACTTCGCCATTTTGGTCGACTTTCACCAGGGATGAGGCGGTCATTTCATGGAACAGCAATCCGTAGGGATTGATCAGAAAGTGATGATCAGGCCCGGGCACCCGGGCCGACAGATGGGTGAACACCAGGTCGTCCCAGCCAAAGAGGGCTACCAGTCTATAGGCAGCAGCCAGTTCGGTTCTTATTTTCCATTCGGCTTTTCTCAGATCAGCCTGCATTTCGTCCGGGTGGTTTTTTGTCATGATTGTTCCTCCGCAGAGAATGATTACTCAAGGTTATTCCGGGCATAAAAAAGGGGTGGCATAGGCCACCCCGAAAGAGGGTCCTGACTGAATGTGGAGACAGACCCAAGGTTCACTGATTTGGTATCAGTTGGCTTCCAGCAGAGCGGCATAGCGCTCAAGATGGAAGTCATCATCGCCCAGCTGGTGGTTGATCATCACCAGCCGCTTGGCGTAATGGGCAAAGTTGTATTCCCAGGTCATGCCAATACCGCCGTGGGACTGAACGCCCTTTTCCGAAATAAACTGGGCGCTGCGACTAATTACGTTTTTAGCGGCCGCAATTACCCGGCGGCGTTCGTCGCTCTGAGACTCATCAGCCACGCTGGCGGCAAGGATGGCCATTGAACGAGCCTGCTCCAGTTCGGACATCATGTCGGCCATCCGGTGCTGAAGCACCTGGAACTTTCCGATGGGCACACCAAACTGCTTGCGCTGTTTGAGATAGTCCAGGGTCAGGTCACAGGCGACTTCCATAACGCCGACCGCTTCACCACACAGAGCGGAAATGGCACGGCCAACCTGGTATTCAATAACATCGGCAGCCTCACCTTCGTTGCCCAGCAGAGCGTCTGCGCCGACTTTGACGTTGTTCAGGAATAGATCGCAGCCCTTCGCGCCGTCGATGGTCGGGTAGCTGCGACGCTCCAGGCCTTCAGCAGTGGCGTCGATGACGAACAGGCTGATGCCAGCGGCATCACGGCTGTTGCCGGCTGTGCGGGCAGAAACCACCAGCAGGTCGGCACTATGGCCACCGATTACGACCGCTTTGCGACCGTTAAGAACATAGTCGCTGCCGGCTTTCTCGGCGGTGGTTTCTACGTCATTTGTGTTGTAGAAGCTCTGGGGCTCCTGCAGGCCAACGGCTACCTGGGTTTCGCCTGTTGCAATGCCGGCCAGCCACTGTTCTTTCTGCTGTTCATTGCCGGCCTGGCTAATTAGCCCGCCACCAAGAACCACAGATTGAAGGTACGGCTCGATGCACAGGCCGCGGCCCAGCTCGGTCATCACGCTTTGAACTTCAACGCCGGTGCCGCCAAAGCCGCCGAGTTCCTCGGGGAATGGCACCGCCATCAGGCCCAGTTCGCCCAGTTGCTTCCAGAAACTTTCACTGAAGCCAAGCTCTGATTCGCTGTATTCCAGCCGTTTTTCGAAGCTGTACTCACCGCGAACCAGACGAGCCACGGTGTCCTGCAGCATTTGCTGCTCTTCGTTGAGTCGGAAATCCATGGTCGCCTCCTTAAAGTCCCAGAATCATTTTCGAAACGATGTTCTTCTGGATCTCGTTTGATCCACCGAAAATAGACAGCTTGCGGTTGTTGAAGTAATGGGCAGCCAGAGGCGCAGCATCCGGGTCAGACAGGAATTCGCCGTCATAGGCCTGGTCCATCTCTTCTTCAACAAACGGAATGGCGTAAGGTCCGATCGCCCGGCGTGCCAGGTCGTTGATAGCCTGGCGAATCTCGGTGCCGCGCACTTTCAGCATGGAGCTTTCCGCTCCCGGAACGCCGCCGCCTTCTACCGAGGCAACAATTCTCAGGTTGCTGATCGCTGCTGCCATCAGGTCGATTTCGACCTGCGCGATACGTTGGCTGAAGGTCGGATCCTGAATCAGGGGGTTGCCGCTCTTCACCCGACGGCTGGCCAGCTGCTTGAGGTGTGTCAGTGCTGCCTTGGACAGGCCGATGCCCGCCAGGCCGGTACGCTCGTAGGTGAGCAGGTACTTGGCGTAGGTCCAGCCTTTATCTTCTTCACCCACCAGGTTCTCGGCCGGAACCTTCACGTCTTCAAAGAAGACTTCGTTAACTTCATGCTCACCGTCCAGCGTGATGATCGGACGAACGGTAATACCCGGGGTATTCATGTCGATCAACAGGAATGAGATGCCTTCCTGCGCCTTCACTTCTGTGTTGGTGCGAACCAGGCAGAAGATCATGTTGGCGTGCTGGCCCAGCGTGGTCCAGGTCTTCTGGCCATTAACGATGTAATGGTCGCCTTCGCGTACAGCCCGTGTTTTCAGGGAAGCCAGGTCAGAGCCGGCGCCCGGCTCGGAATAACCCTGACACCACCAGTCTTCGCCGCTCAGAATCCGGGGCAGGTACTGCTGCTTCTGTTCTTCGGAGCCGAACTTGATGATGACCGGGGCCACCATATTTACGCCGAAGGGAATGGAGCGGGGCACACCGTAACGGCAGGACTCTTCATCCCAGATGTGCTTCTGGACCGGTGTCCAGCTGACACCCCCGTACTGTTCCGGCCAGTGCGTGGCGTACCAGCCTTGCTCGCTGAGAATTTTTTGCCACCGCTGGTGGTCTTCCTTGCTCAGCTTGCGAAAGCCTTTCACCTTGGCTGCGATGTCTTCAGGCAGCTTGGCATCCAGAAATGCGCGAACTTCATCGCGGAAAGCCAATTCCTCGGCTGTGTAATTCATGTTCATAGGTAACCCTCACCGTGCTCTTAGCGAAAATGTATACCGCATAGCAGAATTGTTCCATGATCCATCAACCAAACGGTGGATGTCAATGCTAACGGAATCAACTGTCAAAAAATGCATCGTTGTAGACATGCAAAAAGATAAATGGACTTGTTGATCTAAAATTCTTCATCTATATTCGTCGTCGCGGAATATGGTGCTGTATAATGAAATGCAAATAACCAGCAGTTCCGCTGTGCGGAATTGTTGCGCGAAGGTATGTGCCAGTCCCGTAGATTTAACAATAAAGACGCTAACCAACTCCGATGCGAGGTTTTTCAAGATGACAACAACAACAACCCGTTTTGCCACCCATCCGCTGGTCCGCGCCGTAGCCCTGGCGGGTGCACCTCTGCTGATGCTTGGCTCGGTAACTGCCCAGGCGCAGAGCAACACAGAGCTGGAAGAGCTGCGTGAGCGCATCCAGGTTCTGGAAAGTCATGTGTCGACTGCCCCTGAGGCGCGGGACGACAACCCATATCTGTTACGTGAAGGCAAGGGGATGAAGATTGGTGATACCACGATTACATTTGGCGGGTTCGTCAAGGCCGATGTGATTTTCGGATCCAACGGTAATGGAACCCCCAACGGTTACTCCATTGCTTTGCCCCGGACGCTTGCCAAGGCGGCCAATGAAGGTGAAAGCGACTGGAAAACAGGCTTCTCTATCCGTGAATCTCGTATCAGCATTGGTACCAAGACCGAGGATGTTGGCGGCCATGATTGGACCACGTACATCGAAATGGATTTCAACACCGCGGAGGATGCTCCCGGCAATGAAGTTGTCACAAACGGCTATAATGCGCGCGTTCGGCAGGCGTTTGGCTCCTGGAATGGTTGGGATTTTGGCCAGACCTACACAACCTTTGCCGATCTGTCTGCATTGCCAGAGATTCTGAACCAAGGTAAACAGGCTGCCTTTATCTATGCCCGACAGCCGATGCTCCGCTATAACATGTCCGCTCCGGGTGGCAAGTTGATGGTCGCCCTCGAAAACCCGGAAGATGGTTTTGGCTCTGAATCCTATGGCGATCAGTCCTATCCGGATCTCGTAGCGCGCTATCAGACTCGCGGCAACTACGGTTTCTACTCTGTTGCGGCCCTGCTGCGCTATCTGGAAGATGATGCTGCGGAGGACACCAAGGCAGCCGGTGCTGTATCTCTGAGTGCCCGTATTCCTACGTTTGGGCGTGATGACTTGCGTCTGCAATACAGCTATGGAGCGCTTGGCCGTTACATGGGGCTGTTCACCTACCCGGATGTGGATCGGGCTGAGCAGGCGGCCGGAAAGGTTGAGCCGCTGAATACCTACGGGGTCACTGCGGCCTACCGTCACTTCTGGAATTCAGCCTGGAGAAGTAACCTGTCGGTTTCCCATACCGAGATTGTGGACGATCTGGACTTCTCTCCTGCAGGGACTCTCAGCTATTTCGACTCCTCCACCTCAGTCCACGTTAACCTGCTGTGGGCCGCTCATGAGAACCTGGCTCTGGGTCTTGAGTATGCCTACTGGGACTTTGGCGAGATCGCCGGCAGCGGCAGTCAGCAGTATGAGCAGGTAATGGCTTCCGCCAAGTTGGCATTCTGATCAGCGATTTCCGTTGAGTTAAAACGAATATTAGGTATTTCATCGCTTGCCCCGGGTGCGCTGCACGCCGGGGCTTTTTTATGCCTGCGCGAAGCGCAGGCCTCGGACGCCGGGCACAAAAAACCCCTCCGTAGAGGGGTTCAGGGGTGCTGTTCCGAAGGGATCAGCTGAAGGCTTGAATGCCGGTCTGGCCACGGCCCAGAATCAGGGCGTGGACGTCGTGGGTGCCTTCGTAAGTGTTAACCGCTTCCAGGTTCATGACGTGGCGGATAACGTGGTATTCATCGGCAATACCGTTGCCACCGTGCATGTCGCGGGCTACCCGGGCGATGTCCAGGGCCTTGCCACAGTTGTTACGCTTCAGAAGGGAAACGGAATCCGGGGTGGCAATGCCGGCATCCATCATGCGGCCCAGCTGCAGTACTGCCTGCAGGCCGAGGGTGATTTCAGTCTGCATGTCTACCAGCTTCTTCTGGATCAGCTGATTGGCGGCCAGGGGCTTGCCAAACTGCTTACGCTCCAGGGTGTAGTTGCGGGCTGCATGCCAGCAGAATTCCGCGGCACCCAGGGCGCCCCAGCTGATACCGTAGCGAGCCTTGGTAAGGCAGCTCAGGGGGCCTTTCAGGCCTTCAACTTCCAGGCGGTTTTCTTCAGGAACGAAGACTTCGTCCATAAAGATAGAACCGGTGTCGGAGGCGCGCAGCGAGAACTTGCCCTCAATCTTCGGGGTTTCCAGGCCCGTGGCGCCTTCGCGCTCGATCACAAAGCCGTTTACCACGCCGTCCAGCTTGGCCCAGACCACACAAACGTCGGCAATCGGGGAGTTGGTGATCCAGGTCTTGGAGCCGCTCAGCAGGTAGCCGCCGTCAACTTTCTTGGCGCGGGTTTCCATACCACCGGGGTCAGAGCCGTGGTTGGGTTCGGTCAGGCCGAAACAGCCAACAAACTCGCCGGAGGCCAGTTTCGGCAGAATGCGCTTTTTCAGTTCTTCTTTGCCGTAAGAGAAGATCGGGTACATCACCAGTGAAGACTGTACGCTCAGGGCCGAGCGGTAGGCAGAGTCTACCCGTTCAACTTCCCGTGCGATCAGGCCGTAGCATACGTGGTTCAGGCCGGGGCCGCCGTACTCTTCCGGCAGGGTGGCACCCAGCATGCCCAGTTCACCCATTTCGGTGAAGATGCTGCGGTCGAATTTTTCGTGGCGGTTTGCCTCGACGATGCCGGGCATCAGACGGTTATCGCAGAAGCTGCGAATGCTGTCGCGTACCTGACGCTCGGTTTCGTCCAGTTGTGATTCAAAGTTCAGCAGGTCGTCCCAAGGTGCGGAAGCCATTGTTGTTCTCCTGAAAAGTTAGTTGGAAACCCGTTCAATTACAGCAGCAATGCCCTGGCCTACACCAATGCACATGCTGATCAGAGCGTAACGGCCACCGGTACGTTCGAGTTGGCGTACCGCCGTCAGGGCAATCCGGGCGCCGGAAGCGCCAAGAGGGTGCCCCACGGCGATGGCACCGCCGTTCGGGTTGAGTCTGGAATCGGAAGGATCGATTCCCAGTTTGGTGGTGCAACCGAGAACCTGGGCGGCGAACGCCTCGTTGATCTCGATTACATCCATGTCTTTTAGTGTCAGGCCTGCCCGGGCAAGGGCTTTCTGGCTTGCCGGAACCGGGCCGTACCCCATTACATTGGGCGCAACGCCGGCGATGGCAGCCGATACGATACGTGCGCGGGGCTGAATGCCAGCCCGCTTGCCGGCTTCTTCGGAGCCGATAATCAGGGCGGCAGCGCCATCGTTCACGCCGGAGGCGTTGCCGGCAGTAACCACGCCATCTTCAGCCAGCGAGCGAAGATTGGAAAGCGCCTCGAGGTTGGATGTAGGCCTTGGATGCTCGTCGTCCTGTACGGTCAGTGGCGGTTGTTTGCGGCCCTGAGGTACAGAAATGGGCAGGATCTCGTCTTTGAAAAAACCGTCCTGGCGGGCGGCTTCATAGCGGGCCTGGCTTTGTGCGGCAAAGCGATCCACTTCCAGTCGGCACAGATTCAGCTCGCGTGCGATGTTGTCTGCGGTTTCCGGCATGGTGTCCGAGCCGAACTGGCGTTCGATCAGCGGGTTCGGGAAGCGGGCACCAATGGTGCTGTCAAAGGCGCGGAATTCACGGCTGTAAGGTGATTCGGACTTGGCCAGCACAAACGGCGCGCGGCTCATGCTCTCGGCACCGCCGGCTACGAACAGGTCGCCTTCGCCACAACGGATAGCGCGGGCAGCATCGATGATGGCGGCAAGGCCAGAGCCGCAAAGCCGGTTCACGGTCTGGCCACCGGTTTCGACCGGCAAGCCTGCCAGCAGTCCGGCGTGCCGTGCCAGGTTGCGGGCATCTTCACCGGCCTGGTTGGTGCAGCCGGCAATCACGTCTTCATAATTCTCCGGAGCAAAGGCGTTGCGCTCAATGAGTGCGCGAATGACCTCGGCCAGCAGGTCGTCGGGGCGAACCTTGGCCAGGGCGCCTGCATGCCGCCCAAATGGTGTTCTCAAGCCATCATAGATGTATGCGTTCATAAGAATTGCCGTATCGATTATGGTTAGGTAATTCCGAACTGCGGAATATAGTTTTGTAAATGATATTGGAAAAGACTAATCTGGGTCTATCTCAATTGCAAGAATTGTTCATCATTGGTGGCTGACTGGTTTATGAATGGAACTCTTCGCTGGCTGCTGGCTTGTGCCGTGGTCATGGAGCTTGTCGCGATTTGTCTGCAGAGCAAAGCCCTTAGCGCCTCTGCCGGGCTGGTATTCATCCTGGTGTTTGTTCTGGGCGCGATGCGCCTTCAGGTCTATGCAAGGACGTTGTTCCTGCTTTCCCTCACGTTTAGTGCTGGTTTGTTTGTGACCGGCCGTCTCGGAATGGACGGTGCCCTTGATGCGTTGTCGGATGCAGCGTTCTATTCGGCGTTTTTGGGCAGCCTGGGGATGATGCAGTGCCTGGTGCGCCGCTTTGAAGTCCTCAGGCGTATCCACGATGTGCTGCTCGGGGGTCGGGCATCCCTTTTATACCCAAAGTATGCGGCGGTGAGCTGCGGTATTGCTTCGGTACTCAGTTTCGGAATGATGAGCCTTCTATGTGGCACTCTCGCAGATAGCCTTAAGGAGAGGGGAATAGAGGGAGCGGCAAGGCTGCAGTGGCTCAGGAGCGTGCTGATCAGCGCCTTGCGAGGGTTTGCCCTGGTGCCATTGGTGGCACCCACCAGCGTAGCGGTTGCGATTCTCACGCGAGAGCTGCCCCAGCTCAGCTGGTCTTCTCTTTTGCCTTTCGGCTTTGTGGCAGCTTTGCTGATGATCGTGGTTGGCTGGGTGCTGGAAAGGCAGCGCTTCCGGGAAATCAGTAGTGAACGGGTTGCGCTCGACGGCTGGCCTGAAGGAACGGGCAAACTGACGCTTCTGGTTCTGGTGGTGTTTGCCTGTATGGCGTTGCTGGTTGCCTTGGCGGGCGTGAAGGTGTCGGTGGCTGCCATGTTGGCTGTTCCGGCTGTCACTTTGTCTTATATGTTGTTGCAGGAACGCTCTCCGGTGGCGGTATTGGCAGAAGGGGTGGGACAGTTGGCGGTGATGTCCAACGAAATGGCGATCTTTGCCGGCTCAGCCATGCTTGGGGTATCGATTGCCACTGTGGTGCCGTCAGATCTGTTGAACGGACTTGTGGTGAGCGGCTGGGGTAGTTACCTGATTGCAGCCGCAGGGCTGCTGATCATGCCGCTGTTCTCCATGGCCGGGGTTATTCCGATTACCGTGCTGAGCGTGCAGTCGGGCATGCTTGCGCAACTGGTAGCTAGCGGGGCTGACCCGATGCTGATGGCAATTGGCCTGGTTATTGGTTTCTCGCTGGCAATGATGGTGTCGCCGTTCGGGCCGTCGGTGATGTTGCTGTCACGGTTTGGTCAGGTTTCCCGCAACGTAGTGGCCTTTCAGTGGAACGGTGTTTTTGTCTTGCTGGTGGTGCCGCTGTTGCTGTTATTGCTGGCGGTGTTTGCGGTACTTCTGCCGGTCCTGGGTTGACCGGCAGAATCGGCTCGCGGGTTAGTCAGTAGCCACGGGCTATGTCGACTATTCCTGTGATGGGGTGCCCGCTGGCATGGTCCCGGATTTTCCCGGTGATCTGCTCCAGGGTCGCATCCCGAAGAGTTCGCGCCGAAATGTGCGGCGTGATTGTGATGTCGGTTCGCTCCCAGAACGCGTGGCCAGCCGGCAAAGGTTCCTTGCGGAACACATCCAGGGAGGCCCGCTGCAGTTTCTCCTCATTCAGTGCCCTGAGCAGGTCTTCTTCCACGAGGTGCTCCCCCCGGCCGACGTTGATCAGCACCGCGCCCGGCTGGAGCTGGCTGAACAGGTCGTAGTTGAGGATGTTTTCGGTTTCGCTGGTCAGTGGCAGGGTGTTAACCAACACTCGCGTTGCCCCCAGAAACTCTCCGAGTTGCCCGTTGCCCGCAAAGGTGCGCACGCCTTCTACCGTGTGCTCACTCCTGGCCCAGCCGTTTACCGTATAGTCCAGGCTTGCCAGTGTGCTGGCCACACGCTTGCCAATGTGCCCAAGCCCCATAATGCCAATGGGCCACTCTTTCCGGCTGATGGGGCGGTGTATCTTCCACAGCCGCTGGCGTTGCTGATCCCGGTACAGCTCCATCTGCCGGCTGACTTCCAGTATCTGGTGCAGTACATGCTCGGCCATCTGTACCGACATGCCGGCATCTTCCAGTCTTACCACGGTAAGGTCTGCCGGCAGGTTGGGGACTTTCAGCAATCCGTCGATACCGGCGCCCAGGTTGAACACGGCCTTCAGGCGGGTTTCACGCTCGAACAGCTTCGCCGGGGGCTGCCATACGATGGCGTAGTCTGCATTAATCGCCGGTCCGTCCGGATCCCAGACATAAATGTCTGCTTCTGGTAGCAGTTGTTTGATAGGTACGGTCCAGCGCTCTGGTTTGGGGTCGCCCGCTACAAAAAGTACCTTCATACATGCTCCTGAGTATGGTTTGTTGTCGTGCATATGACTTGGTTCCGCATTGCAGAATAAAGTATCGCTATACTATGGTAAAGGTTGCCCGGGTTTCCGTCATGGCTATTTCGTGGCATCGGGTAATGCCAGTGTTTCGAATCTGGCATGAAATTTGATGGCAGATTGTGGTTCTTGAGTTTCTCATAGACTAGAATATGTCCACTTTTCACGCCCACGGTTCTCCAGGCTATCCGTGACAGGCAACGCAGTTCAGGAAATAGGCAAGTTATGGCAAAAAAACAGCAGGACAACTCACCGGAGTTGAAAGTAGCGTCTGGCGATGGCAAGCCCGTTCAGCCGGGCAAGGATCGCAAGTTTGTAGAGGCGCTGTCCCGGGGGCTCGATGTACTGCGCGCTTTCAGTCAGGGATCTGTGATTCTAGGTAACCAGGATATCGCCAGGATTACTGGCCTTCCCAAGCCTACCGTTTCCCGGATGACATACACTCTGACCAAGCTTGGCTACCTGAGTTATAACCAGCAGTTGGAAAAATATCAGCTCAGCTCGGGCGTACTGGCTTTGGGCTATGCCTATGTGTCGAATTTGAAGGTTCGTCAGCTTGCCAAGCCTTACATGGATGAGTTCGCCCGGCAAACCAACATGTCGGTTGGTCTCACCTGTCGCGACCGTTTGCACATGATTTATGTCGAGAATCGCCTGCCACCGGAAGCAACACTGCTGCGCATGGATATCGGTTTGAAGTTGCCTATGTCTACAACCTCTGCCGGCCGAGCGTATTACTGTGCCGTTAGCGACCCGGCCCGCAAGCTGATCGACGATGCCATGGCTGAGAAGTACGGTGAAAAGTGGCCGACTATTAAAGAAGGCCTGGACCAGGCGATGGAAGATTACCGGGAGCACGGTTTCTGCCTGTCGCTGGGAGATTGGGATCGAAATATCAACTCGGCCGGTGTGCCTATCCACCTGCAGGATGGCACTACCATGGCTTTGACCTGCGCTGCACCCTCGTATCTGGTGCCGGGTGACAAGTTACGCGACTCCTACGCTCACCAGCTCGCCATGCTGGCCCGTGATATCGAGTCGCTCGGGGTCTAGTGCCGGGCGCCGGTAGCAAGCCGGCACAGAGTGAGATGAAAGTGAAAACCGCAGATGAGAATCTGCGGTTTTTTGTTTGCCCGGCGAAGCCGGCAAACCCGGCCATCTGAAAGAAGATGGCGTCACCCCGACTGAGGGGAAGACAATCCGACTGGCAAGGGCGTCACTGGCCAACGGTGGGGTCTGAAGGAAGCCATAGGAAGTTAA
>NZ_JBSXOP010000037.1:0-25292 GCF_056859535.1 Marinobacter sp. L-46 | reverse complement strand
AGACAGTTTTTGCCAAGTCGATTCCGATTAGGGTAACGTTCATCTGAACACCTCTTGTTGTTGACCTATTGATTTTGCACATCTAATAGTGGCGCTTTGACGCCGATCTCAACAAGAGGTGTTCATCCCATCATCCATGTGCGCTTGACTGTGGCCATCCATGGCCACAGACAGTCCTGAAGGGGCACCTCCCCCGCGCTCTTCCTGACTGCGGGTGAGGGCTTTCAAGCTGAGCATAGTTTGCTCTGGGAAGAAGTCCCCGTTCCTGTGCGTTAACTCCAAAGATCCTGAGCGTTAACTCCAAAAGAGCGGCGCCAATCCCTGCCCGACAAACCTGCTTTTCTCCTGTTATACTCTCAGGCCTGTTTATTTAACCAGTAAAAGCCAGGTGCTATGGACGTTTCCCACATTATTGACCCCCTGAACGATGCCCAGCGCGAGGCCGTTACCGCCCAGAACGATCACCTGCTGGTACTGGCCGGCGCGGGCAGTGGCAAAACGCGGGTGCTGGTGCACCGGATTGCCTGGCTGATGACGGTGGACCGGGTGCCGCCGACCGGCATTCTGGCGGTGACCTTTACCAACAAAGCCGCCAAGGAAATGCGCTACCGCATCGAAGAAATGATGAACATCCCCTCCCGGGGACTGTGGTTCGGCACCTTCCACGGCATCGCCCACCGCCTGCTGCGCTCGCACTGGAAAGACGCCGGCCTGCCGGAGAACTTCCAGGTACTCGACAGCGACGACCAGCTGCGCATGGTCAAGCGGGTGATGCGCGAGTTCCAGATTGATGAAAGCCAGTGGCCGCCCAAACAGGCCCAGTGGTTTATCAACAGCCAGAAAGACGAAGGCTTGCGGGCGGACCATATCCAGGAAAACCCCGGTGACCACTTCACCAGCACCATGCTGAAAATCTACCGCCAGTACGAAAAACTCTGCCAGCAGGGTGGCCTGGTGGACTTTGGCGAACTGCTGCTGCGCTCCCACGAACTCTGGCTGCACCGGCCGGAGTTGCTGAGCCACTACCAGCAGCGCTTCCAGCACATCCTGGTGGACGAGTTCCAGGACACCAACACCATCCAATACGCCTGGCTGCAGGTGCTGGCCAGCAACCGCGTGCCGCTCACCGTGGTCGGGGATGACGACCAGTCTATCTACGGCTGGCGTGGCGCCAAGATCGAAAACATCCAGCAGTACCAGCGGGACTTCCCCAACGCTCGCCTGGTGCGGCTGGAGCAAAACTACCGCTCCACCCAGATGATCCTGAAAGCAGCCAACGCGGTGATCGCCAATAACCAGGGCCGCCTCGGTAAAGAGCTGTGGACCGACGGCCCCGAAGGCGAACCGATCAGTCTGTACGCGGCCTTTAACGAACAGGACGAAGCCAACTACATCGCCGACTCCATCACCGCCTGGGTCAACGATGGCAACCTGCGCAGCGAATCCGCCATCCTGTACCGCTCCAACGCCCAGTCCCGGGTACTGGAAGAAGCCCTGATGCGCCAGGGCATTCCCTACCGGGTGTATGGTGGCCTGCGGTTCTACGACCGCCAGGAAATCCGCAACGCCCTGGCTTACCTGCGCCTGGTGCAGTACCACCGTGATGATGCCGCCTTCGAACGGGTGGTGAACATCCCGACCCGCGGCATCGGCGCCAAGAGCCTGGCGGAGCTACGTGAATACGCCACAGAGCAGGGCATTTCCCTGTGGGAATCTGCCGAACGCCTGCTGGCAGCAGGGCAGGTGAAAGGCCGGGCGAAAACCGGGCTGCAGTCGTTTATGGAAATCATCAACGGCCTGTCTGCAATGGTGGGCGAAGCCTCATTGCAGGGGATGATGAAGCAGGCCATCGAAGCCAGTGGCCTGAAGGACTACCACGCCAGCGAAAAAGGCGAGAAAGGCCAGGCAAGGGTTGAGAACCTGGAAGAACTGGTGAATGCCCTGTCCGATTTCGAGGTGGAAGACGGCGTCGACCCGCTGGCAGAATTCATCGCCCAGGCGGCACTGGATGCCGGCGAAGCCCAGGCCGATGCCCATGAAGACAGCGTCCAGCTGATGACCCTGCACTCCGCCAAGGGCCTGGAATTCCCGCTGGTGTTCCTGGCGGGCGTGGAAGAAGGTTTGTTCCCCCACAGCATGTCGCTGGAAGAGCCGGGGCGTATGGAAGAAGAGCGCCGTCTGGCCTACGTAGGCATTACCCGTGCCATGAAAAAGCTGGTGCTCACTTACGCCGAATCCCGCCGCTTGTACGGGCAGGAAAAATTCCACGCGCTGTCCCGCTTCGTGCGGGAAATTCCGGGTGATTGCCTGCAGGAAGTGCGGTTACGCAATACGGTGACCCGACCGGCGATGGTGTCCCGCCCGAATGAGAGCATGTTCAGCCAGGATTCGGCGCAGCAATCGGGTTTCAGTCTGGGGCAGCGAGTACGTCATCCGAAGTTTGGCGAGGGTATCGTAATGAACTCCGAGGGCACCGGGCACCACACCCGCGTGCAGGTAAACTTCGACGAGGGCGCCAAGTGGCTGGTACTGGCCTATGCGCCGTTGGAGGCTTGTTAGACGTCGGTGCTTTTTACCCCTAGCCTTCTGGCTCGGTGGTGGCATGGCGGTGGGACGGTCTTTCCAAAAAGCGCTCTAGCCGTCCATGGGCGCTTGTGTTCCGCCATCCATGGCTCCACAAATTTTTGGAAAGACCGTCCCACCGCCATGCTTCGGCGTTTCTCAAATCCCAATCGGCTTGCAGACGCTACATAGGCAAGGCTAAGAGGTTGCTTTGAAAGCCAGCTGAGAGGTTTGGGGCTGGTATCGGGGTGGGCCTTCCAAAAATGTGCGGAGCCATGGATGGCGGAGCAGAAGCGCCATAGGGATGTGCCGTAAGGAGCGGTTTTTGGAAGGCCCACCCCGATACCTGCCTACCTCCAATGCCAGGAAACTCGAGCGCTTTTTGGAAAGCCCTTCCTGATGCCTGCCACCTCCCAAGGTCGAGGCCGGCACCCGAAGAACAAAACTCCCAAACCGCGATTACATCAGAACCGCGTAAATCACCCCAGCCAGAACAATCCGGTAGAGAACATACGGCCACATGCCCACCTTGTTCAGCCACTTCAGGAAGAAGTGGATGGCGGTGATGGCCATCAGGAACGAGGTTACGCCGCCAATCAGGAAGCCACTCCAGTCTACGATCACATCGGATGAAGCCACATCCAGCAATTTAACGGCAGACGCCAGCACAATAATCGGAATCGCCAGCAGGAACGAAAACCTCGAGGCGGTTTCCCGCGTCATGCCCAGGAACAGGCCGGCGGTGATGGTGACGCCGGAGCGTGAGGTGCCGGGGACCAGGGCCATGGCCTGGGCGATGCCGACGACGACGGCGTCTTTCCAGTTCAGGGTATCCATGGTGCGCTGGCGTTTCGGCAGCCAGTCGGCAATGCCAAGCAGAATGCCGAACACCAGGGTGGTGAAGAAGATCACCGAGGCGCCGCGCAGTTCGTTGTCGATCATGTCGAGCAGGGCCAGGCCAGCGAGGCCTGCGGGAATGGTGCCGATGACCAGGTACCAGGCCAGGGCGCCCTGGCCGACGATTTTGCGCTGGTGGATGGAGATCAGGCCGTCCCGGGCAACGCCAAAGACATCCCGGCGGAAGTAAAGCACCACGGCCAGAAGCGTGCCCACATGCACCGACAGGTCAAAGCCCACGCCCTGGTCTTCCCAGCCAAAGAAAGCCGGTGTCAGAATCAGGTGGGCGGAGCTGGAGATGGGCAGGAATTCGGTCAGTCCCTGGAGGAGGCCAAGGAAAAGGGCCTGGTAAACATCCATTCTTTTAATTCCGGTCGGTGGTGCTGGTTAATGGGTTTGGCGCGCTCAGAAAACGAGCGCGATATTAGCAGGGTGGCTGCCGGCTGAACAGGCGCAGCAGGTTACGCTCCCAGCAGCACGCCGCCGGCGGCCATCACGATCACCACGCCCCAGGCCGGGAGTTTCCATACGCTTAGCAGCATAAAACCGGTCAGGCCAAGGGCAAACTCGCCGGGGCCGACGATGGCGCTGGTGAAGACCGGCTGGTACAGCGCGGCACCGAGAATGCCTACTACGGCAGCGTTGGCGCCGCGCATCAAGGCCTGGGCCCGGTGCCAGCGGCGGAAGTTGTTCCAGTGTGGCAGTACCGCCATCAGGATCAGCATGCCGGGCAGGAAAATGGCCAGCAGGGCCAGCGCGGCCCAGATAATTGGTGCAGAGGGCCCCATCACGGCACCCAGATAGGCGGCAAAGGTGAACAGCGGGCCGGGGATGGCCTGGGCGGCGCCGTAGCCGGCGAGGAATTCATCGGCGGTTACCCGGCCGGTCTGTACCACTTCCGCTTCCAGCAGCGGCAGCATCACGTGGCCGCCGCCGAAGACCAGGGCCCCGGCGCGGTAGAAGCCATCAAGCATATCCAGCAGGGTGGAGGGCGCGAGCCACGCCAGCAGGGGCAGGCCGGCCAGCAGGAATACATACAAAACAGCCGTCAGCCGGCCGGTGCCCGCTGACACCGAGATGCCGGAATGTCCGGCCGCGCCGTCGTCGGCAGCGCGGCACAGCACCAGGCCCGCAAGGGCTCCGACCACAATCGCGGAAACCTGCCCGGCAGTACCGCCCACAAACACCACCAGCAGAACCGCTGCCAGGGCGATACCAGCCCGCTGCTGATCCGGGCACAGTGAGCGCGCCATGCCCAGCACGGCGTGGGCTACCACGGCGACAGCGGCCACTTTCAAGCCGTGGATAATGCCCTGGCTGACCGCGCCGTCCAGCAGGCTGGCGCTCAGGGCAAAGGCCACCAGGATGATGGCCGAGGGCAGGGTGAATGCGGTCCAGGCGGCGGCAGCACCCCAGCCGCCACCACGCTGCAGGCCAATGGCAAAGCCAACTTGACTGCTGGCGGGCCCGGGCAGGAACTGGCACAGGGCGACCAGATCTGCATAGTCCTGCTCTGACAGCCAGCGGCGCCGGGCCACAAACTCATTACGGAAATAACCCAGATGGGCCGCCGGGCCGCCAAAGGAGGTCAGGCCCAGGGCCAGGAAGGCCAGGAAAATTTCCCGAATTCGTGCAACGGAAACCGGGCCAGGGGCCATATTCACTCCCAGATTAATTGGCGATCAGGCCGGGAACTTGTCCCGGGTGTTATTGGCTATGCGCACCAGCATCAGCATCAACGGCACTTCCACCAGTACGCCCACCACCGTGGCCAGCGCCGCCCCGGATTGCAGGCCGAACAGGGCGATGGCGGCAGCCACGGCCAGTTCAAAGAAGTTGCTGGCACCGATCATGGCACCGGGTGCGGCGATGCAATGGCGTACCTTCCATAATTTTGCCCAGCCGTAGGCGATAAAGAAGATCAGTACGGTCTGGATAATCAGCGGCACGGCAATCAGGGCAATATGCAGCGGGTTTTCCAGAATGACTTCGCCCTGAAAGGCAAACAGCAGAACCAGGGTGACAATCAGCGCCGCCGGGGTCACCGGGCCGAGGCGTTTCATAAAGACCTCGTCGTACCACTGCTGGCCGTTGCGGGCGATCAGGATGCGGCGGGTCAGGTAGCCGGCGGTGAGCGGAATCACGATGTACAGCACCACCGACAGAATCACCGTATCCCAGGGCACCTGGATGTCGGAAATGCCCAGCAGGAAAACCACAATCGGCGCAAAGGCGAACAGCATGATGATGTCGTTCAGGGATACCTGCACCAGGGTGTAGGCGGCATCGCCCTTGGTCAGATAGCTCCAGACAAACACCATGGCGGTGCAGGGGGCAGTACCCAGCAGAATGGCGCCCGCCAGGTATTCGCTGGCCAGTTGCGGAGCGATCCATGGCTCGAATACCACCATCAGGAAGAACCAGGCAATGGCGAACATGGTGAAGGGCTTGATCAGCCAGTTCACGATGGTGGTGATGGCGAGGCCTTTCGGCTCCTTGCGCGCCCCGACCACGGCGCTGAAATCAATCTGCGCCATCATCGGAAAAATCATCGCCCAGATCAGGATGGCGATGGGGATGGACACCTGGGCGTATTCAAAGCGGGACAGGGTCTCGGGAATCGAGGGGGCGAGCTGCCCGAGGGCTACACCGGCCACAATAGCCAGTGCCACCCAAACCGAAAGGTAACGCCCGAACAGGTCCATTCCGCCTTCGGTGGCTTCAGCCGGGTTCACATCGCTGTTACTGCTCATGGGTCGCCTCTCAGATGGAACGTTGGTTCACACGCTTCGACAGTTCTTCGGCGCTTTCCTTGCGTTCGGAATAGCGGTCGGTCAGGTAATCGCTGCGGTCCCGCACCAGCAGGGTGAACTTTACCAGCTCCTCCATGACATCCACGATACGGTCGTAGTAGGCCGAAGGCTTCATCCGGTCGTTGTCGTCAAATTCCATGAACGCCTTGGGTACGGACGACTGGTTCGGGATGGTCACCATGCGCATCCAGCGGCCCAGCACCCGCAACTGGTTGACTGCGTTGAATGACTGGGAGCCGCCGCACACCTGCATCACCGCCAGGGTTTTGCCCTGGGTCGGCCGAACGGCGCCCATGGACAGCGGTATCCAGTCGATCTGGGTTTTCATGATGCCGGTCATGGCGCCGTGCCGCTCCGGGGAGCACCACACCATGCCCTCGCTCCACTGCACCAACTCCCGCAGCTCCTGAACCTTCGGGTGGGAGGCATCTTCGGCATCGGCCAGGGGCAGTCCCCTCGGATTAAAGACGCGGGTTTCCGCACCCATCGCTTCCAGCAGGCGGGCGACTTCTTCCACCGCCAGGCGGCTGAAAGAGCGCTCGCGCAGGGAGCCGTACAGCAGCAGAATCCGCGGGCGGTGGCTTGAATGTGTTGCGGCGAACAGGTCCGCATTGGTGGGTGTTTGGATCAGGCTGGTGTCAATGTTCGGTAGGTCGTCGAAGTTCATCATGGGGCCAGTTTGCTGTCTTTACTCTGTCACAGTTGCCGGCTATTATCGCAAAAACTAAATATATGGCAATTCGAATATACGGGAATTCGCATGAAAAGAAGAGTCCTGTTTGTCTGCACCGCCAACAGCGCCCGGTCACTGATGGCAGAAGCCTTGCTCCGGCATATGGCGGGAGACCGGTTCGAGGTGGCCAGTGCCGGCACCGAGCCCGGTGAGCCGCACCCGTTAGCGCTACAGGTGCTGCAGGAAGCCGGCATTCCGGTGGACGGGCTTTATAGCAAGTCGCTGTCTGAACTGCAGGGCCAGTACTGGGATTACGTGATCACCCTGTGTGAAAAGGCTGCCCGGGAGTGCGCCAATGTATCGTCCGGTGCCCAGCAGATTGCCTGGGACTTTCCGGACCCGGCCGAGGCCAACCGGCACGCCACCTTTGCCTTGACGCTGAAAGAGATCAGGGAGCGTATCGGCCTGTTCACCCTGGTGCATCAGAAAGAGACTAGCCTGAAACCGGCGGACTACAACCCGGTGGCTGTGTTCAAGGCCATGGCCGACGACCTGCGCCTGGCGGCCCTGCTGCTGATCAAGGATCAGGGCAAGCTGTGCGTGTGCGAGCTGACTGAGGCGTTTGAAGTCTCCCAGCCAAAAGTTAGCCGCCACCTGGCCTCACTTCGGGATGCCGGCCTGCTGGAAACAGAGCGCCGGGGCCAATGGGTCTATTATTACGTTCATCCGCATCTGCCAGACTGGGTAGTGCGGGTTCTGGAGGAAACCGCCCGGAACAATGCGGCACTGATCGGGCAGCCCCTGGCGAGGTTGCAGGCCATGGCAGACCGCCCGGCAGTGCAGTGCCCCTGATCACGAATTTACAAGGATTGCGAACCTCGCAAGGAGAACACCATGAGCAAGATCAAGGTAGGTATTAACGGATTTGGCCGAATCGGCAGGCTGGCATTGCGGGCGGCCTGGGGTTGGCCGGAGCTGGAATTTGTGGCCATCAACGACCCGGGTGCACCCACCCATACTCTGGCACATCTGCTCAACTTCGACAGCGTGCACGGCCGCTGGAACCACGAAGCCACGGCCGATGGCGATGACATGGTGATTGACGGCCAGCGCATCCGCGTGACCCACAACAAAGCCATTGCCGATACCGACTGGTCTGGTTGCGACCTGGTCATCGAGGCCAGTGGTGTGAACAAGAAAGTTGCGGTGCTGCAGGGCTACCTGGATCAGGGTGTGAAGCGGGTGGTGGTGACCGCGCCGGTGAAAGAGCCGGGCGCCAAGAATATTGTCATGGGCGTGAACGAACACATCTTCGACCCGGCCAATGACCGCATCATCACCGCGGCCTCCTGCACCACCAACTGCCTGGCGCCGGTGGTGAAAGTCATCCACGAGAAACTGGGCATCAAACACGGTTCCCTGACCACCATCCACAGCCTGACCAACACCCAGACCATCATCGATGCGCCCCACAAGGACCTGCGCCGGGCCCGGGCCTGTGGCAGTTCGCTGATTCCCACCAGCACCGGTTCCGCCACCGCGATTATCGAGATTTTCCCGGAGCTGAAAGGCAGGCTGGATGGCCATGCGGTGCGGATTCCGCTGATCAACGCGTCGTTAACCGATTGCGTGTTTGAAGTAGAAACGCCGACGGACCGGGATACGGTCAACCAGCTGTTGAAAGAGGCCGCCGAGGGCGAGCTGAAGGACATCCTGGGCTACGAAGAGCGCCCACTCGTATCCATCGACTACAAAACCGACCCCCGTTCTTCCATCGTCGATGCCCTTTCCACCCTGGTGGTAAACGGAACCCATGTGAAAATCTATGCCTGGTACGACAACGAATGGGGCTACGCCAACCGCACCGTGGAACTGGCCCGCAAGGTAGGGCTGGCCTGATATGAGCGCGGCCATCCGCCAGTACCTGGTGATCACCGGTAACTACTGGGCCTTCACCCTGACCGATGGCGCCCTGCGGATGCTGGTGGTGCTGCACTTCCACCAGCTGGGTTATTCGCCGCTGGAAATCGCCCTGTTGTTCATCTTCTACGAGTTCTTCGGGGTGGTGACCAACCTGGTGGGCGGCTATCTGGGGGCCCGCATGGGCCTGAACCGCACCATGAATATCGGGCTGTTTCTGCAGATTGTGGCGCTGGCCATGCTGGCGGTGCCGGCGGCCCTGCTCACGGTGCCCTGGGTGATGGCGGCGCAGGCGTTGTCCGGCATTGCCAAGGACCTGAACAAGATGTCCGCGAAGAGCGGCATCAAGTTACTGGTGCCGGATGAACAGCAGGGCACCCTGTACAAGTGGGTGGCGATTCTCACCGGCTCCAAGAACACCCTGAAGGGAGTGGGTTTCTTTCTGGGCGGCGTGCTGCTGATGGCCGCCGGCTTTACCGGCGCGGTAATCCTCATGGCAGTGGCGCTGGGCCTGGTGTGGCTGGCCAGCCTGTTCCTGCTGGGGCAGGATCTGGGTAAGAGCAAAGCCAAGCCGAAGTTCAGTGAGATTCTGTCCAAAAGCCGGGCCATTAACGTGTTGTCGGCCGCCCGGATGTTCCTGTTCGGCGCCCGGGATGTCTGGTTTGTGGTGGCGTTACCGGTGTACATGGCCACGGTGTTCGGCTGGGACCACTGGAAGGTGGGCGGTTTTATGGCCAGCTGGATTATCGGCTATGGCTTTATCCAGACCATTGCACCCAAAATCACCGGACACTCCAACGGTAAATCCGGTGCCGTGCTTTGGGCGGCCTTGCTGGCGGTGGTTCCGGCGGCCATTGCCGGGGCCTTGATGGCCGGCTGGTCGGCACAGGCGGTGGTGATCGGCGGTTTGCTGCTGTTCGGGGTGCTGTTTGCCATCAACTCCTCCCTGCACAGCTACTTGATTGTCAGCTATGCCCGGGGTGATGGTGTGTCGCTGGATGTGGGTTTTTACTATATGTCCAATGCGGCGGGCAGATTACTGGGTACCATCCTGTCTGGCTGGGTGTACCAGGCTTATGGGCTGGAAGCCTGTTTGTGGATTTCCGCAGCCCTGGTAGCCACAGCGGCAGCGTTGTCAGTATGGTTGCCGGAACGAGCGGAGAAACCAATAGGAGAAAAAGGCTATGTCTGATTCCAATGTGGTGGTCATTACCGGTGCCAATCGTGGTATTGGTCTGGAACTGGCCCGGCACTATGCCGCTGAAGGCTGCGAAGTGATTGGCGTGTGCCGGCAGTCATCGGACGAACTGGCCAGTGTGGCGGTCCAGGTGATCGACGGCGTGGATGTCACCACCGATGCCGGCATCGATAAGCTGAAATCCGGTCTGGCGGGCAAGCGTATCAGCCTGCTGATCAACAACGCCGGGCTGCTGCAGGACGAGCAGCTGGGCAGTATCGACTTCGATTCCATCCGTACCCAGATGGAAATCAACGCCTACGCCCCGCTGCGGGTGGCTGAGGCCCTGGTGCCGTTTATGGGGCCGGGCAGTAAGATCGCCAATATCACCAGTCGCATGGGTTCCATTGCCGATAACGATTCCGGCGGCCGTTATGGCTACCGGGCCTCGAAGGCAGCGCTGAACGCTTTCGGTAAATCCCTGGCGGTGGATCTCAAACCCAAAGGTATCGCCGTGGCGCAGCTGCATCCAGGCTATGTCAAAACGCGAATGGTGAACTTTGGCGGGCTGATCACGCCGGAGGAGTCTGTCAGGGGCTGGCCGAGCGCATTGCGAATCTGACCCTGGAGAACACCGGGTCGTTCTGGCACAGCAACGGTGAGGAACTGCCCTGGTGACTTGGCTTTGACAAGGTTGTTGCTTCAAGATGTCAGCATTGGTGTACTGAATGAGGTATCGCTAACGGTTCCCCGCGGACAGGTGGTGTGCCTGTCGGGCCCCTCTGGCAGTGGCAAGAGCCGGTTACTGCGCGCGGTGGCCGATCTGGAGCCCCACAGCGGTCAGATTTCTCTGGATAATCTCAATCAACAGAGCGTACCGGCACATCAGTGGCGGCGCCAGGTGGTGATGGTGTCGGCGGAAAGCCAGTGGTGGTTTGATGAGGTAAGCGCCCACTTTCCCGAGGGGGCTGGTGAGCGTTTGCCTGCCGCTCTGGGTTTCCCTGCCGAGGTGATGGACTGGTCGGTCAGCCGGTTGTCATCCGGTGAGCGACAAAGACTCGCGTTGTGGCGGGCCCTGGTTCAGGAACCAGACGCGCTGCTGCTGGATGAACCGACCGCCAATCTGGATAACGAATCGACAGAGGCGATCGAACGCTGGCTGTTGCAGGAGATTGAACAGCGGCAGATCGCCACTCTGTGGGTCGCCCATGATTCCGCCCAGATTCATCGGGTAGCCAACGCTCACTATCGGATTCGGGGAGCCGCACTGGAGCCTGTCCATGGAAGTGATTGACCTGGCCTGGTGGAAGCTGGGCCTGGCGGCCTTGCTGGTACTGGCGTTGGCAGCGACAGCCTACCTGGGGCGGCTGGGCATTACCCGCAGCCTGTTAGTGGCGGTCATACGAACGGTTATCCAGCTGGCATTGATTGGCCTGGTACTGGAAGCCCTGTTTGCCTCTTCCGCCTTCTACTGGATTGCGCTGCTGGCGGCGGTCATGCTGCTGGTGGCTGGTCGGGAAGTGGTGGCGCGCCAGGGCCGACGCCTGAAAGGCGGGTGGGCGTTTGGTATTGGCACCGGCGCGATGTTCGTGTCGTCGTTTACCGTGACCGTGCTGGCACTGGCGGTGGTGATTGGTCCGGAGCCCTGGTATACCCCACAGTACGCGATTCCTTTGCTGGGCATGATGCTGGGCAACACCATGACCGGTGTCAGCCTGGCCCTGGATCGTCTGAATGATTCGGTCTGGCGCCAGCGGGCGGTAATCGAGAACCGGCTGATGCTGGGCCAGACCTGGCAGCAGGCACTGGAAGACATCCGTCGGGAAGCCATGCGCAGTGGCATGATGCCCTCTATCAACGCCATGGCGGCGGCCGGCGGCTGTTTGATGACCGGGAGCGCCTGCGGCTGGATCGTTTAACCAAACCGTGACCGGGCACCAAAGTCGCATGGGGTCTCAGTCGGGTTTCGAGCTAGGCTTGGCTTTCCGGTAACCACAAAGACAATAATATGACCAGCCTACTGCAACGTTATCCTTTGCCAGTCATTGTGCTCGCACAATTGTTCGGCACCTCCCTCTGGTTCAGTATCAACGGGGTCTGGCTATCCCTGTCAGCCGAACTCGGGTTAGCGGAATCGGATCTGGGCCGGCTGACGCTGTCTGTTCAGGCGGGTTTTATTGCCGGTACGCTTGCTCTGGCGGTGACCGGCCTGGCAGACCGCTTTGGCGCCAGCCGTATCTTCCTGGTATCGAGCCTGCTGGGTGCGCTTGCGAACGCCGCATTCGTGACGGTGGCCGGAGTATTTCCGCTGGACAGCCTGCTGCGGTTCGCCACCGGTCTGTGCCTGGCCGGAATCTACCCTCTGGGTATGAAACTGGTCATTGCCTGGACGCCCAAATTCGCCGGCGCGGCCCTGGCCTGGCTGGTGGGCATGCTGACCTTAGGTACAGCTCTGCCGCATCTTATGCGTGGTGCAACGCTGGGCATGCCCTGGGAGTGGCCACTGCTCGCATCTTCCTGCCTGGCACTTCTGGGCGGGTTGTTGGTATTTCTGTTGGGCGATGGGCCGCACCTGCCCAAAGCCAGTGGTCGGCTTCCCCTCAGTCAGGGGCTGGCGGCTTTACGTATTCCCCGGTTCCGCGCCGTGGCGGGCGGTTATTTTGGCCACATGTGGGAGCTTTACGCGTTCTGGACGCTGGTGCCGCTGTTGATCGGGCGAGAACTTCAACGGCTGGGGCAGGGTGAGGCTTTGATACCCTGGCTGTCGTTTGCGGTGATCGGCATCGGCGCTGCCGGCTGTATCGGTGGCGGTCGGCTCAGTCGGACCCTGGGCAGTGAGTGGGTCGCACGGCGGGCGCTGATGGTGTCCGGGGCCCTGTGTCTGCTCTATCCCTGGATGAACGGGCTGCCACCTTTGTTGTTAATGGTTTTGCTGTTGGTTTGGGGTGTGGCGGTGGTGGCCGATTCACCGCAATTCTCAGCACTGGCGGCTGCGACCGCACCGAAGGAAACCGTGGGTTCGTCGCTGGCGGTGATGAATGCGGTTGGCTTTGGCCTGACGCTGCCGGCAATATGGCTCACCAGCGGGTTCTGGAGCGTCTGGGGTGTCTGGGTGGCGTTGCTGTTGTTGCCAGGGCCAGTGTTCGGCCTGTGGTCACTGAGCCGGGGAAAGCCCCAGGCCTGATACACTTGCCGACTCCTTCGTCCCCCAGCTATGGATCGCCATGACCCAACGCATTCTTCTATTGTCAGGCTACGATGCCGCCAGCCATCGGCGCTGGCGAGAGCAATTGGTCACCCTGCTGCCCGGTTATCACTGGCAGACGCTGGCGCTTCCGCCCAGATTCTTCCAGTGGCGGATACGAGGCAATCCGGTGAGCTGGCTGGACGAGCCCTGCCTGCAGGAATCCTGGGACCTGGTCATTGCCACCTCCATGGTCGACCTGGCCACATTGCGCGGGTTGCACCCCTCGCTGGCAAACACGCCGTGCCTGCTTTATATGCATGAAAACCAGTTCGCCTTTCCGGTCAGCGATCAGCAGCGGGGCCGGGTAGAGCCGCAAATGGTCAATCTCTACAGCGCGCTGGCGGCCGATGCGGTGGTTTTCAACAGTGCCTGGAACCGGGACAGCTTTCTGCAAGGCGTGGAAGGCTTTCTGAACAAGATGCCGGATGCGGTGCCCGACGGGGTGATGGAAAAACTCAGGGAAAGATCTTCGGTGCTGCCGGTGCCGATTGAAGACCGCTTGTTTATCGACCAGCCCCGGCCTGTGAACCAGGCGTGTCCGCACCTGCTGTGGAATCACCGCTGGGAATACGACAAGGGGCCGGACCGATTGTTTACATTGCTGGAGCAGCTGACAGAGCGTGCAATTCCTTTTCGTATCAGCGTGGTGGGCGAGGGCTTTCGCAGTCGCCCGGAAGCATTTGACCGGATTCACCGGCAATTTTCAGGGCACATCGAACACTGGGGCTTTCTGGAGAGCCGCGCAGATTATGATCGCTTGCTGGGCCGTGCCGATATTGTGCTGACGACAGCGCTTCACGATTTCCAGGGGCTGGCGATGCTGGAAGCCATGGCTGCCGGGTGTTTGCCACTGGCACCGGACCGTCTGGCCTACCGGGAGTATGTGCCGCCGCAGTGCCGGTACACCAGCATTGAGTCTGACAAAGCGGCGGAAGCCAGGGCGGCAGCTGATCAGCTGGCCAGGCTGCTTGAACAACCACCTGTTGCGGAGCCACCGAATCCTTGGCGGGCTTCAAGGCTGGCGCCCCGGTATCAGGCCCTCATCGAGCGGCTAATGGCGAAAGGTCAGTGATTCTGCTCCGGCACTTCCCGGATGCGGCCGTGCTCGTCTATGGCTACGTATACAAACAGGCCTTCCGTTACCTTGCGCGGCGTCTTTGAGCTGCGGTCCAGGGTCCAGACTTCCACCTGGATCTTCATGGAGCTGCGCCCAATGTCCACCAGGTCACAGTAACAACCTACCTGGGAGCCCACCCGCAACGGCGACAGGAACTCCATACGATCCATGGCCACGGTGGCATTGCGGCCCCGGGAAATGCGCCCGGCCATGGCAGCGGCGGCAATATCCATCTGTTTGACCAGCCAGCCGGCGAACACATCGCCATTGGCATTGGTGTCTGAGGGCAGGGGAATCACCTGCAGCATCATTTCCCCGCGGGGGGCGGGTTTGTCGTCATCGTATGCTTTCATGAATGATTTGCCTTACGGAAGCTTATGAATTGTTTTCCGTGCATGGTAACGGGCTGGCCGCACGCTGCAAGAAAATTTCGCTAATGACGGCTATATTTCAAAAGCTGTAACAAAGTTGTCACAGAGTCTCCCTAGGATGCACTCATCGGTAAAGCAGATACCAACATAACGTCCACCGATACTGGAGACATAACGTGATGAAATTGAAAGCTGCAATCGCTTCTGTTGCCCTGGCGGGCAGCATTGCCGCCGTGTCCACCCCGGCCATGGCCCGTGATACCGTCAATGTCGTCGGTTCTTCCACTGTTTATCCGTTCGCCACTGTAGTTGCTGAGCGTTTTGGCCGTAACACCGACTTCCCGACTCCGAAACTGGAATCTACCGGTTCCGGCGGTGGTCTGAAGCTGTTCTGTGCCGGTATCGGTACCCAGCACCCGGACATCACTAACGCTTCCCGTCGCATGAAGAAGAGCGAGTTCGAGCTGTGCCAGAGCAATGGCGTGAAGGAAATCACCGAAGTGAAAATCGGTGCTGACGGTATCGTTATCGCCAACTCCAAAGATGCTGGCAAGCTGGACCTGAGCCTGAAGCAGGTGTTCCTGGCCCTGGCCAAGGAAGTTCCGGATCCCAAGGGCGGCGACAAGCTGGTCGCTAACCCTTACCAGAAGTGGAGCGAGATCGACTCCAGCCTGCCGAACCTGGAAATCAGCGTGATGGGCCCGCCTCCGACTTCCGGTACCCGTGATGCTTTCGTTGAAATCGCAATGGAAGGTGGCTGCAAGACCTTCGATTTCATCAAGGCCATGCCGAAGAAAGAAATGAAGAGCGTTTGCCACAGCATGCGTGAAGACGGCCCGTTTGTTGAGGCTGGCGAAAACGACAACCTGATCGTTCAGCGCCTGGCGCAGGACAAGGACACCCTGGGTATCTTCGGTTACAGCTTCCTGATGGAAAACAGCAGCCAGATCCAGGCCGCGACCATCGGTGGCGTTGAGCCGACTCCGGAAACTATCGCTGATGAAGATTACCCGGTTGCCCGCTCCCTGTTCTTCTACATCAAGAACGCCCACGTAGGCGTGGTTCCGGGCATCAAGGAATATGCCGAGGAATTCACCACTGAAGGCGCCTGGGGCGACAACGGTTACCTGGTCGACGTAGGCCTGATTCCGAACCCGCGCAACACTCGCATGGAAGTGGCCAAGAATGTGCGCAACCTGAAGCCGATGACCGGCAACGAGCTGTAAGCAGCTCCGGGTAGTCAGGGACGACGACAAAGAACGCGGGCCGGGGAGGTTCGCGTTCTTTTGTTACAACCAGATGAATAAAACAGCCGCTAAACTGGCACAATAATAAAAACGTTGAGCTGGCTTTAACTCAACATTCACACGATACAGAGAACGTTATGCAAACGGCCAATCTGTTGCCTCTGATCCTGGTGATTGCCGTCATCGCCTATGGTTTGTCCTACTTGCGCTCGCGCGCGGTAGCCGAGCCCATCGGTGGTATTCGCAATCTGAAGGCGCTGCCCTTTTACTACGCGGCCCGTGCCGCTTTGTGGTGTGCGATCCCTGCGCTGGTTGTGCTGGCGCTGTGGGCAGGTTTTGAAGGCAAGGTTATCCAGAACTATGTGGTGGCTTCGTTGCCGGCAGAACTTGCTCCTGAGTCTGACGGGCAGGCGAGCCTTATCCTTTCGCAGATCAACAACGTGGCAGCCGGCAAGCTGGATCCGCAGTTTGTGCTCCCGGAAGTGGTGGGTGCAGCGGACCTTCTGGATGCCCTCAAACAGCGCAGTGCCAGCTTCAAGGCCACGCTGGTAATTCTTCTTGCGGTACTGGGCGCAGCCTATGCCTGGACCCGGGTACAACCCCACATCAATGCCCGCGAGAACGTGGAGCGCACCTTGCGGTGGATTTTCTTTGTCTGTGCGGCGGTTGCCGTTCTGACCACCGTCGGTATTGTCTTTTCCGTGATTTTTGAAACCTTCCGGTTCTTCGGCAAGGTTCCCATTACCGAGTTTCTGTTCGGCACGTCCTGGAGCCCCCAGACTGCCCTGCGTGCTGACCAGGTAGGCTCAGACGGGGCTTTCGGTATCATCCCGCTGTTCACCGGCACCTTGCTGATTTCGGCCATTGCGCTGCTGGTGGCGGTGCCTGTGGGCTTGCTGTCTGCGGTGTACCTGTCTGAGTACGCAACCAGGCCGGCCCGGGCGGTGATCAAGCCGCTGCTGGAGATGCTGGCAGGCGTACCTACCGTGGTGTATGGCTTCTTTGCGGCCCTTACGGTTGCCCCGTTCATACGAGACCTGGCTGAAAGTATCGGCCTTGAAGCCTCATCCCAGAGCGCGCTGGCGGCGGGCCTGGTGATGGGTGTCATGATTATTCCCTTTGTTTCATCGCTGTCTGACGACGTGATCAATGCCGTACCCCAGACTCTGCGGGACGGCTCCCTGGCACTGGGTGCCACCCAGTCCGAAACCATGAAGAGCGTGATTTTCCCCGCGGCCCTGCCGGGCATTATGGGCGGCATCCTGCTGGCGGCTTCCCGTGCCATCGGTGAAACCATGATTGTGGTGATGGCAGCAGGCCTGGCAGCCAACCTGACAGCCAATCCGCTGGATTCCGTCACCACGGTTACGGTGCAGATTGTCACCCTGCTGACCGGTGACCAGGAATTCGACAGCGCCAAGACCCTGGCCGCGTTTGCCCTGGGCATGATGCTGTTCATCGTAACCCTGGCCCTCAACGTGGTTGCCCTGAAGATTGTCCGCAAGTATAGGGAACAGTATGACTGATCAACGTTCACAGGCGGAGATTGTCCGCCAGTCACTCAAGCGGCGGTACCGCAAGGAGCGCCGGTTCCGGCTCTACGGCGTGACCGCCATCGCCATCGCCTTGTTGTCCCTGGTGGTGCTGTTTACCGACATCATCGGCAAGGGCTACACCGGCTTTATCAAGACCACCATGACCCTTGAGGTGGTGCTTGATGGCGAGCAGATGTACCTGGATGACGCGTCTGACAAAGACCAGATGTCCATGGCGGACTTCCAGGCGCCCATCATAACGGCTCTGCAGAAGCATTTTCCCGAGGTGGAGGAGCGTAAGGACCTTCGGGAACTGAGCCGGTTGGCGGGTAGCTATGCCAGCAACCAGATCAAGGACCTGCTGGCCCGGCAGCCGGAATTGTTGGGTACTACCCAGACCATGGAGTTCCTGGTGCACGACACGGTGTCGGTCTATGTGAAACATGCTGACAATCCTGCCTACAGCATCCGTTTGTCGGAACAGCAGCAGCGCTGGGTGGATGAGCTGGTTGAGAAAGGCGTGGTAGATACCGGTTTCAACGATGTGTTCTTCAGCCGGGGCGATTCCCGGGAGCCGTCCAATGCCGGTATTCTGGGTGCCATTGTCGGCTCACTGCTGACCATGGTGGTTACCCTGGTGATTGCCTTCCCGGTGGGGGTTGCGGCAGCGGTGTACCTGGAGGAATTTGCGCCCCAGAACAAGTTCACCGATTTTATCGAGGTCAACATCAACAACCTGGCGGCGGTACCGTCGATCATCTTCGGTCTGTTGGGCCTGGCGGTGTTTATCGGGGTGTTCGGCTTGCCGCGCTCCGTACCGGTATTGGGTGGCCTGGTGCTGGCGCTGATGACCCTGCCCACCATCATCATTTCCAGCCGTGCGGCCATCAAGAGTGTGCCGCCCTCTATCCGTGAAGCGGCGGAAGGCATCGGCGCCTCGAAAATGCAGGTGGTACTGCACCATGTGGTGCCCCTGGCCATGCCCGGCATGATGACCGGTTCCATCATCGGCATGGCCCAGGCACTGGGTGAGACCGCACCGCTGCTGCTGATTGGCATGGTGGCATTCATCGTGGAGATTCCTGACGGTTTCTTCAGTTCCGCCACTGTGCTCCCGGTACAGATTTACCTCTGGGCCAGCAGTGCCGAGCAGGGCTTTGTTGAACTTGCCTCTGCCGGAATCATGATCCTGCTGACCTTTATGATCACCATGAATGCATTGGCCATCTGGCTCCGTAAACGTCTTGAGCGCCGGTGGTAAGGAGTTAAACCATGAACACTATGAATTCGACAGTAACCAGCAACACCGAAACCACCGAGGCGCCCGCTGTTCCCGTACAGGACGAGCGCCCGGCAGAGACGATCATCCAGGAAGGGGTTACTGTTGGCAGCCCCTACGCCGACGACCCGAAGTTCAAGCTGCGGGATGTTGAGGTGTTTTACGGCGAAAGCCGGGCCATCAAGAAGATCAGCCTGGATATTGCCCGCAACGAAGTGATTGCCTTTATCGGCCCGTCCGGGTGCGGCAAGTCCACCTTCCTGCGCTGCCTGAACCGGATGAACGACAGCATCGATATCTGTAGCGTGAAAGGCGAGTTGATGCTGGATGACCAGAACATCTACGACCCCAAGCGTGACGTGGTTGAGCTGCGGGCCCGGGTTGGCATGGTATTCCAGAAGCCGAACCCGTTCCCCAAGTCGATCTACGACAACGTGGCCTACGGCCCGCGTATTCACGGCCTGGCCAATCGCAAGTCCGACCTGGACGATATCGTGGAAGACAGCCTGCGCAAGGCTGGCCTGTGGAACGAGGTAAAAGACCGCCTGGATGCCACTGCCACCGGCATGTCCGGCGGTCAGCAGCAGCGCCTGTGTATTGCCCGGGCCATTGCCGTCAGCCCCGAAGTGATCCTGATGGACGAGCCCTGTTCAGCCCTGGACCCGATCGCTACCGCCAAGGTGGAAGAGCTGATCGCGGAAATGTCCGAGAGCTACACCATTGTGATCGTAACCCACTCGATGCAGCAGGCCGCCCGGGTATCCAACCGCACGGCGTACTTCCATCTGGGCCACCTGGTGGAAGTGAACGAAACCGACAAAGTATTTACGTCGCCGGACCACGAACTGACCGAATCCTACATCACCGGTCGTTTTGGTTAATCAGGCCCGGGAACCTTGGAGACAAAGAAAATGCCGAACAGAAAGGATGATGTATACGGAGATCACATCTCCGGTAAGTTCAACGATGAACTGAACGAGCTGAAAACCCAGTTCCTGAACATGGGGGGCATGGTGGAAAGCCAGGTGGAGCAGGCTATCCAGTCACTGGTTGACAGTGACGGCCAGCTGGCGGAAAAAGTCCGCCTTGGCGACAAGCAGGTCGACAAGATGGAAATGGACCTGGATGAAGAGGCCATCCTGGTCATCGCCCGCCGGCAACCCACGGCCCGGGACCTGCGCCTGGTGATTTCCGTGATCAAGATGGTGGCGGACCTGGAACGTGTGGGTGACGAAGCCAAGAAAATTGCCAAGATGGCCATCAAACTGACCGAAGAAGGCCAGGCTCCCCGGGGTTACGTGGAAATCCGCCATATCGGCACCCACGTGCTCAGCATGCTGCACGATGCTCTGGATGCCTTTGCCCGGCTGGATTCCGAGCAGGCCCTGCGCATCATGAAAGAAGACAAGCAGGTCGATGAAGAGTACCAGGCTGCGGCCCGGGCCTTGCTGACCTTCATGATGGAAGATACCCGCAACATCACCCGTTGCATGATGGTGATGTGGGTACTTCGCGCCCTCGAGCGCATTGGTGACCACGCCTGTAACATCGCCGAGCACGTGATTTTCATGGCCAAGGGTGAGGATATTCGCCATTCGCCGATGGAAGAGGCAGAGCGGGTCGTCGGCCGCTGATACCCAGGGCGGAATCCGGTGATATCGGGTTCCGCCCGTGATGCCTGCAATCAGGCTTGCTTCATCTTGTCAGTGTAAGGCGGCCAGCCCAGTGGCTTGCCGGCCAGCAGGTGCAGATGGATGTGGAACACCGTCTGCCCGGCATTCTCTCCGCAGTTCATCACCACCCGGTAGCCGTCTTCGGCAAATCCCATGTCTCTGGCCAGTTTTCCGGCTACCCAGTACAGGTGTCCCACCACTTCCCGGTCGCCTTCTTCAATGTCGTTGATAGTCGCGATCGCTTTTTTCGGGATGATCAGCAGGTGTACCGGTGCCTGGGGATTGATGTCCCTGAAGGCCAGGCTGAGGTCGTCTTCATAGACGATGTCCGCCGGGATTTCCCGGTTGATGATTTTGGTGAAGATGGTTTCCGACATGAAAACTCCCTGTTCGTTGTTAAGCGTGCAAGTTGACCACTATAGACTGCCGAGACCCGGCAGACGATTGACCATTTGTTGAAGCGGTGCGGGCAGTTTGTCGTCTAGCCCCATGGCGTAGCGGGCGACGCGGTTGCGGGCAAAGGGCAGGGCGCGGGCGGCGCCGAGGCCCAGGTTGCGGGCCAGGTGTACCGGCGGTATGGCGTTGCTGAACAGATGATAGAACAGGTCCATGGCCAGCATCATGCGCTGGTTGGCGGGCCGGCGTTGCTGTTCGTACAGGGCCAGCCAGCGTTCGCAGGCGAGGTCTTCACCGCCGCGCCGGGCTTCTTTCAACAAACCTTGCAGGCACTGGGCGTCCTGGAAGCCCAGGTTCACGCCCTGGCCGGCCAGCGGGTTGATGGTATGGGCGGCGTCGCCGGCCAGTACCACCCGGTTCAGGTAATAGTGTTTGGCGTGCTGGCGGGCAATGGGAAAGCTGGCTCGGGCATCGATATGGGTCAGCTCCGGCAGGCGGGCCGGGAAATGCTTCTGGATCTCGGCCATCAGTGCTGGCTCATCCATGGCCTTGAGCTGCGCCAGCCTGGCCGGGTGGTCATACCATACCAGCGAGCCCCAGCATTCACCGGGCAACTGTTCGCCGGCGCTGTGCAGGGGTAAAAAGGCCCGCGGGCCGCTGGGGTAGAAGCCCTGCCAGGTGATGTCTTCCACGCCGCCCCGGTAGCGCACGGAAATCACCATGGCCTGCTGGTCGTATTGATCGCGGGTAACGCCGATACCGGCCAGGTCACGAACCCGTGACATGGCACCGTCTGCACCAATGACCAGCTGTGCTTCCAGTTGGCTGCCATCACCCAGGGTGACCCGGGCCAGTTGTTGATCCTGCTTCAGGTCCTGCACGCTGCGGCCGGTTATCAGGGTCACGTCCGGCTCTGCTTCGGCGCTCTGCCAGAGCGCCTGCTGGGTGATGCTGTTTTCCACAATGTGGCCCAGGTGGCGGGCGCCGAGCTGTTCGGCACTGAATTCCACTTCGGTCAGGGAGGTTGGCAGCAGTCGGCTCAGGGGGTTGGGGGTTTCGTCCCACACCGCAAGGCGGCGATAGGGTGTGGCGCGCATGGCCAGGATGGAACGCCAGGGCCCCAGGCTGTCCAGGTAGCGTTCGCTGCCGGCACTCAGGGCCGACACCCGGATATCCGGGGCACGGGAGGCGTCGAAGGCGCTGGGTTCGGCTTTATCGATCAGGGCCACACGGATGCCCTGCTGACCAAGGCCGGTGGCAAGTGCGGCGCCGACCATGCCGGCGCCCACGATGACGATGTCAAATGCTTGGTTCATATCCGGTTCCTGTCTGATGGCATCAGTTTACGCGATGCCGGGCCGCAGACAAGCGACCGGGGTCAATCCGGCAGGTTTCAGTATCCGGCCAGCAGGGTTTCCTTCCGGGGTTCCGGTCTTTTGCGGTTCTTCAGTAGCCAGGCCGGTTTCTGGGTGCCCGGGCGGGTGAAGCCTTGATTGATTACCATGGGGTGAACCAGGTTCAGGAAGTCCCGGGTTTTCATGTGGATGGATTCAGTATGGCTGCCAGCGGCAAAGGCCAGTTCAGGCTGCTCGGTGAGGGCCTCTGCGCAATACACTGTCATGCCGAACAGGTTGCCGAAGGGGGGCATGGCACCCACTTCGCAATCCGGGAAACGATCCTGGAACTGTTGCTCATCGGCCAGTTCAACGAAGTCGGTATCGAGAATGCGGGACAGCCTGTCCCAGCGCACGCGCCAGGTGGCGGGCATGACCAGCATGGCCATCTTGCCATCCAGTTCGATGATCACGGTCTTGACCACCCGGTCACCGGCAATCTTCACGTGGTGGGCGAGTTGTTGGGCAGTAAAGGCGGGAGGGTGGGACAGGCACATGTATTCCACATTGGCCTTGTCCAGGTAATCTTTTAACTGCTGTACCGGCATGTTCACAACCTCCTGACAACATGGACAGTGTTGCAGAGCCGTCTGCCAATCCCGGGCCAGGCTCCGGTAAGACGGGGTAAATTCCCGCCTTACCGACAGCTTAGTGCAGGATCTGCAGTTTGCGAATAACCGGTTGTGTCTGTGTGACAGGCTTCCGGTCAGTCAGCCTTGTACATATGCACGTCGCGCTGCGGGAAAGGGATGGAGATACCCTCGGCGTCGAACGCTTTCTTCACACGTTCCTGCATGTCCCAGTAGAACGGCCACAGGTCGCCGGCCTTGGTCCAGGCCCGTACGGTCAGGTCGACAGAGCTTTCGCCCAGGCCACCCACTACGATCAGCGGAGCCGGGTCTTTCAGGGCGCGTTCGTCTTCTTCGATCAGGCGCTTGCAGATCGCCTTGGCCTTGTCGATGTCGTCGCTGTAGCCGATGCCGAAGGTCATGTCGCAACGACGGGTTTCATACACGCTCATGTTGGTCAGGCTGGCGTTGGACAGCTGGCCGTTCGGGATCACCACGCGACGGTTATCGAAGGTGTCGATGATGGTGTACAGGATGCTGATTTCACGCACCGAACCCAGGAAACCCTGAGCTTCGATGGCGTCGCCCACCTTGAACGGCTTGAAGATCAGGATCAGTACGCCACCGGCAAAGTTGCCCAGGCTGCCTTGCAGGGCCAGGCCCACGGCCAGGCCGGCGGCACCGATAATGGCGACGAAGGAGGTGGTGGCAATACCGACCATGGAAGCCACGGAAACCAGCAGCAGGACCTTCAGAATGGCGCCGATCAGGCCGCACAGGAATTTGTTGAGGGTGGGGTCTTTCTTGCCCAGTTTGTTGTCCAGCACGCCGACAAAGCGATTGATCAGCCACAGGCCGACAATGAGGGTGATGATGGCCAGCACCAACTTCGGGGCGTAGGCCATAATCAGCGCAATGCCCTGGTCAATCCATTCGGACGCTTGTCCGTTATTGATGATGTCTTCCATAGAGAAGCTCCTTGATCGTTAGTATTTTCTGAGGTGGCTAAAACCGACAAATGATTGCCAGTGCAATATTTATCTGACAAAGAGTATATAGCAGACATATTAAATGTCAGCGTCAGAAAATGTTGCTACGCAGCGGTTAGTTATACGGATTGTGATGCTCTCTGGCATGTGCCGTGATTTCATCGGGGCCGCCCCGCACCAGGATCCGGCCCTGTTTCTGGCTCAGCTGGTAATCGTACATGGGGTCGTAGTAATCGGTGAGCAGGGCTTCGATCCAGAGATGGTGGCCGCTGGTGTCGCCGGTGCGTTCCTGTTGCTCCAGGGCCTGCTCCATCAAGGCTCGAAGTTCCTGGTGGCGCGCCCCGCCCAGGCGTTTCCGGATGCGGTCGATGGCGCTCAGCAGGTAGCCCCGGAAGTTCAGCCAGCCGGCTTCTTCGCCATCCCGGGCGATGTAGTCGGCCAGCATGTGTTCCACATAGTCGGTGCGGATAATATCGACACGCTCTGCCATGGGCTGTTCCAGGATCAGCAGCGGCGATTCGCTCATGCGGGCCCGGAAGTGTTCCGGTAGCGCACAGCGGCCGATCAGCCGGCTTTCGTCTTCCACGTACACCGGCCCGCCCACCTGGTGGTGTGCCTTGAGCATGGCAACCGCCAGGTGGTTTTCGAAATCGATCTGGGACGGCTGCGGGGTGACTTGCCGGCCGAAGCTGGAGCCCCGGTGGTTGGCCAGGCCCTCCAGGTCGACCGGGTTGGGCAGGTCCATCAGTACCCGGGTTTTGCCGGTGCCGGTGCGGCCGCTGAGAATGCGGAAGTCCTCGCTGTCGATCAGCTGGTCCAGGCTGTCGATCAGAAAGCGCCGCAAGGCCTTGTAGCCACCTTTCACCAGCGGGTAATCAATGCCGGCGTCCCTGATCCATTGCTGGGTCAGCCGGGAGCGTAACCCACCCCGAAAGCAGAACAGGTAGCCGTCCGGGTGACGGGCTACGAAGCGCTTCCAGGCTTCGATACGCCGGGCTTTTACATCACCGGCGACCAGCTGGTGGCCCAGTTCGATGGCCTTGTCCTGGCCTTTTTCCTTGTAGCAGATGCCCACCCGGTGGCGTTCCTCGTCGTTCATCAGGGGCGCGTTCTCAGCGTTGGGAAAACTGCCTTTGCTGAACTCCACCGGGGCGCGAACGTCCATCAGGGGGACGTCGTTCAGGAACAGGTTGAGGTAATCGCTGGTATCGGTTCTGCTTGCCATGTCAACGGATCGCTGTTGTTCTGGATAGGGCGGCAGTATACCGGAGTGCCGATTTCCGGGCATCCCGGCTAGTGTCCCTTAACAAAAATTCGCATAGATAATTCTCCGATCCTGTATAATCTCACAAGTAGAGACAGGAGAAACAACCATGGCGCGAATAGCTAGACCCCTTGAAGTGAGCGACTCTGAACGAAAGGAGCTGGAGTCA
>NZ_JBSXOP010000036.1:0-80284 GCF_056859535.1 Marinobacter sp. L-46 | reverse complement strand
CCTGATCCCATCCCGAACTCAGACGTGAAACAGACCAGCGCCGATGGTAGTGTGGTTCGCCCATGTGAGAGTAGGTCATCGTCAGGCTTTTAATACCAAAACCCCCGACAGCGTTGCTGCCGGGGGTTTTTTCATTTCAGGCCCGGGAGAAGTGATATACTGCCTCCCATCAACCACATCCAAGTTTCTGACGGGAGCCCTTCGATGGCGGCAAGCGATCATCTGGTCATTTTCGATACCACTCTCCGGGATGGCGAGCAAAGCCCCGGCGCCACCATGAACAAGAACGAAAAGCTTCGTATTGCCAAGGTGCTGGAAAAGCTCCGGGTGGATGTGATCGAAGCGGGTTTCGCGATTGCCAGCCAGGGTGACTTCGAGGCGGTGAAGGCAATTGCTGAAACCATCAAGGATTCCACCGTTTGCAGCCTTGCCCGTGCCCTTGATAAAGACATTGATCGGGCAGCAGAGGCTATCCGGCCCGCAGCCAGTGGCCGTATCCATACCTTTATCGCAACCTCGCCTATCCACATGCAGCACAAGCTGCAAATGCAGCCAGACGAAGTGGTAGAGCAGGCGGTAAGGGCAGTAAAGCGTGCCCGTAGCCATGTGGATGATGTGGAGTTCTCCTGCGAAGACGCCGGCCGTTCCGAGCTGGACTTCCTGTGTCGCATTATTGAAGCGGCCATCGATGCCGGTGCAACCACGATCAACATTCCGGACACCGTGGGCTATGCCATTCCGGAACAGTTTGGTGAAACCATTCGCCAGTTGCTCAACCGTATTCCTAACGCCGATAAAGCCATTTTCTCGGTGCACTGCCATAACGACCTGGGGCTTGCCGTAGCCAACTCCCTGGCAGCGGTCAGCAGCGGTGCACGCCAGGTTGAGTGCACCATTAACGGCCTGGGCGAGCGTGCCGGTAACGCCTCGCTCGAAGAAATCGTGATGGCGGTACGCACCCGGCAGGATCTGTTCCATATCGACACCCGGATCGATACCCAGCACATTGTTCCGGCGTCCCGCCTGGTATCCACCATTACCGGTTTCCCGGTTCAGCCGAACAAGGCAATTGTGGGTGCCAATGCCTTTGCCCATGAGTCCGGTATTCACCAGGACGGCGTGCTCAAGCATCGCGAGACCTACGAGATCATGCGTGCCCAGGACGTAGGCTGGCACACCAACAGCCTGGTGCTGGGAAAGCATTCGGGCCGTAATGCTTTCCGTACCCGCTTGCTTGAGCT
This sequence comes from Marinobacter sp. L-46, assembly GCF_056859535.1. Classification (NCBI taxonomy): domain Bacteria; kingdom Pseudomonadati; phylum Pseudomonadota; class Gammaproteobacteria; order Pseudomonadales; family Marinobacteraceae; genus Marinobacter; species Marinobacter sp. L-46. The sequence continues at coordinate 79,043 of NZ_JBSXOP010000036.1, read as the reverse complement.
GGGTATCCAGTTCGAGACCGAAACCGAACTGAACGAAGCGTTCACCCGGTTCAAGGCGCTGGCCGACCTCAAGCACGAAATCTTCGATGAAGATCTTCAGGCAATTGCCAGCGACACCAAGCAGAAAGAAGAGATCGGTCGCTACGGACTGGTATGCATGCAGGTTTGCTCCGAGACCGGCGTAGTGCCCAAGGCAAAGCTTACCCTTACCGTAGATGGCGATGAACACACGGTCGAGGCGGAAGGTAGCGGCCCCGTGGATGCCACCTTCAAGGCGATCGAGTCCCTGGTGGATTCTGGCTGTAACCTGCAGCTGTATTCGGTCAACAACATTACCAGCGGTACCGATGCCCAGGGGGAGGTCACCGTGCGCCTTGAGCGGGGTGGTCGAATCGTTAATGGTGTGGGTTCCGATACCGATATCATTATCGCCTCTGCCAAGGCCTACATCGAAGCCCTGAACCTCATTGCCGCAGGCGGTATCCGGCAGCATCCCCAGGTGGCGGATGTCTGAATCGGGTATGAGTGCGCTACTCAGGTCCATCGGAGACTGATGTGATTCAGACCGAAGCCGAGCGCCAGTTCTATCTGGGTATGTCGGGCATACGCATGTGGTATGCCCGCGATCCCCTTCCCGGTGCTGCGCCAAGTCCGGATTACGATTTCGGCGTGCAGGAGCCGGAATCGGCTGCTGTGCCTGAAGTCCCGGTTATTCCGGCTGCTCCGCGTGCACGACGTGCTGACCCGGAGCAGGCTTCCCGTAACCGGGACAAGATTGCCCGCCTGCAGAGCTTGATGGAGCCGTCCGCAAAGGCTCCGGCGAGCGTGGGCGCAGAGTCGCCTGTCAGCCCGGCTGAGGTGTCAGCGCCCGGAGTAGAGGCTATCGAGCCCGAACCTGTGTCAGCAGAGCCGGTCACGGCTGCTGAGGATGTGCCGCGGCTTAACCTGAAGGCCTGGACCGGACGGCGGGTTGCCCTGGTAGCTGAAATATCTGAAGACTCCAGCCTGGCGCTGCAGGAAACCCTCGCCCGGAATATTCTTCGTAGCCTTGGTGAGGATGCCTGTAAGGCTTCTGATTCCTTGCACTGGCCCTTGTTCAATAACCTCAAGGTGAGCCTCAATGGCGCTGAACACCTGGCTGTGGCCCTTGGAGCGCTGTTCGGAGGCCTGTCCGGGCAGAAGGTTGTTGTCCTGGGAAAGGTGGGTGACTGGTATAGCCGGGCGCTGGGGCGGGAGCCGGAGGTTGTTTTCGAGACGTCCCTGGCCACCCTTGCCACCGATCCGGAGCGCAAGCGCAAGTTGTGGCACCTGATCAAGCCCCTGAAAGCCTGAGCACTGCCGTGGGTAAACCATCAGTCCTTCTTCGCCCTGACAGCGCAGTGATAAGAACACTGGCGTCAGAAGACATGGCACAGGTGATGGAGCTGGAGCGCCTCGGGCATTCGCACCCGTGGTCAGAAGGTATTTTCCGGGACTGCTTCAAAGACGGCTACCGGCTCTGGGCCCTGGAGCAGGATCACCAGGTTCTGGGGTTTGCCGTCATCAACTACCTGTTCGATGAAGCCCATTTGCTAAATATTTGTGTTCATCCGCAATTGCGCGGTCAGGGTGCCGGGCGCCGGTTACTGCAGCACGCGCTGGCAGAATCCGTCAAAGACGGCATGGTCTGCATGATCCTGGAAGTGCGGGACAGCAACCGGGCGGCGATAGAGCTCTATGCCGGTGAAGGTTTCAGGGAAATAGGCCGCCGGCGAGGCTACTATCCCGACGGCCCCGGCCGTGAAGATGCCCGAGTCATGGCTTTACGGTTCACCTGAGCCCACTCTGGCCCGTATAATAGCTCGCTTTTCAACCATACCATTCAGGTTTCCGATTTCTATGTCTAACCTTTCCCAGGAAGTGGCCAAGCGCCGCACCTTCGCGATTATCTCGCACCCGGACGCCGGTAAAACCACCATTACCGAGAAAGTCCTGCTGTTCGGCCAGGCTCTCCAGAAAGCAGGTACCGTCAAGGGCAAAAAATCCGGCCAGCATGCCAAGTCTGACTGGATGGAGATGGAGAAGGAGCGGGGCATCTCGGTAACCACCTCGGTGATGCAGTTTCCCTATGGCGGCAAGCTGGTGAACCTGCTGGACACCCCGGGCCACGAAGACTTCTCTGAGGACACTTACCGGACGCTGACCGCCGTAGACTCCTGTCTGATGGTTATCGACAGTGCCAAGGGCGTAGAGGAGCGGACCATCAAGCTGATGGAAGTTACCCGGCTGCGTGATACGCCTATCCTCACGTTCATGAACAAGCTGGACCGGGATACCCGGGATCCGATCGAGCTGATGGACGAGGTAGAAGACGTTCTGAAAATCGCTTGTGCGCCCATCACCTGGCCGATCGGCATGGGCAAAGGCTTCAAGGGCGTTTACCACCTGCTGCGTGACGAGGTGATTCTGTACCAGTCCGGCCAGGGCCACACGATTCAGGAAAAGCGCACTATCAAAGGGTTGGATAGTCCGGAGCTGGATGAGGCCATCGGAAGCTATGCCAGTGACCTGCGGGACGAGATCGAACTGGTGAAAGGTGCTTCCCACGAGTTCGACCAGGAGGCATTCCTGGCCGGTGAACTGACTCCGGTCTTTTTCGGTACGGCGCTGGGTAACTTTGGCGTAGACCACATGCTGGACGGCCTGGTGGAGTGGGCACCTACCCCGCAGCCCCGTGAGACCGATCAGAGAGTGGTTCAGCCCACGGAAGACGGTTTCTCCGGCTTCGTGTTCAAGATCCAGGCCAACATGGACCCGCAGCATCGCGATCGCATTGCCTTCGTTCGGATCGTTTCCGGTAGTTACAATCAGGGTATGAAAGCCCGCCATGTACGCATTGGCAAGGATGTCAGGTTCTCCGACGCGCTGACGTTCATGGCCGGCGACCGGGAGCATGCCGAAGAAGCCTTTGCCGGCGATATTATCGGCCTGCACAACCACGGTACGATCCAGCTGGGTGATACCTTCACCGCCGGCGAAGACATGAAGTTTACCGGCATTCCCAACTTTGCGCCGGAGCTGTTCCGTCGGATTCGCCTGAAGGATCCGCTCAAGGCCAAGCAGCTGCAGAAAGGTTTGATCCAGCTGTCGGAAGAGGGTGCCGTACAGGTGTTCCGGCCGATGCGTAACAACGACCTGATCGTTGGGGCCGTTGGTGTGCTGCAGTTTGATGTGGTGGTAGCCCGCCTGAAGAGCGAGTACAAGGTTGAGGCTATTTACGAACCGATTAATGTGGCGACAGCCCGGTGGGTGACCTGCTCTGACGACCGCAAACTGGACGAGTTCCAGCGCAAGAACCAGGACAACGTGGCTCTGGACGGCGCCGACCGCCTTGCCTATATCGCGCCGACCATGGTGAACCTGAACCTGGCCCAGGAGCGGTACCCGGACGTCGAGTTCCACAAAACCCGGGAGCATTGAGCCAATCGCTCCCGAAGCTGAGGTGACCATGAGGCTGGTAGATGCCCATTGCCATTTCGACTTTCCGCGTTTCGACGGGGTTCGGGAGCAGGAGCTGGCCGCTGCGGCAAAGGGCGGGGTCAGGGCCCTGGTGGTGCCGGGGGTGCGCAGGGCCGATTGGGATCGTGTCCAGGCACTGGCGAACCCGGCGCGCGGGATCTGGTATTGCCTGGGAATTCATCCGTGGTTTGTGGAAGAACACACAGAGGCTGACCTCGAGCTGCTCGGGCAACGGTTGGGCAGTCACCCCGATGGCTGTATTGGCGTGGGTGAATGTGGGCTGGATGGCCTGAAGGGTAGCTTTGAAGAACAGCTGCCCTGGTTTCGTGCTCAGATACAGCTGGCCAACAGGCACGACTATCCGCTGGTGATCCACTCGGTGAAGGCCCATGACCAGGTCCATGCTGCCCTGCGGGCTGAGCGATGGCAGGGCAGGGCGCTGGTGCACGGGTTCTCCGGCAGTTACCAGCAGGCCAGTAAGTTGGTGGACCTGGGGTGTTATATCGGCGTCGGGGGTGTGATTACCCACGACCGGGCCCGGAAAACCCGGGATGCCATAGCCCGGCTGCCGGCAGAAGCCCTGGTGCTGGAAACCGACGCGCCGGATATGGCGCCGGCCGGCGTTGAGAAAGGAATGAATAGCCCGGCTTGCCTGCCGGCGATACTGGATTGCCTGGCCCGGTTGCGGGGGCAGGATGCGGAGGCCCTGGCAGAAGTGTTGCTGGCGAATGTGAGTCGCCTTTACGGGCGGTCGGAAAGCGTCCTGGCTCCATCGGGATAGGGGTTTAACGAAACACCGAGAGGCAGGGTTGGCATTCCTGATGGGTTCGAGTATACTTCGCGCCCTGGCTTTTCAAGGCGATGTCACTATCTCAGCCCCGAATGGTGTCAACGTCAACATACAGGTATGAACCTCCTCCGGATGCCTTGCATTTACCGGTGGTGGTTTTTAACGTTTCTTATATAGCGTTCAAGGCGGAATCAATGAAGACTCTGAGTGCGAAACCAGAAACAGTAAAACGTGACTGGTACGTTGTAGACGCAGCCGGCAAGACGCTGGGTCGTCTGTCAACCGAAATCGCCCTTCGTCTGCGGGGCAAGCATAAGCCTGAGTATACCCCTCACGTGGACACTGGCGACTACATCATTGTTATCAATGCCAGCCAGGTGAAGGTTACCGGCAAAAAGGCATCAGCAAAGATGTATTACAGCCATACCGGCTTTCCGGGTGGAATCAAATCCATCAACTTCGAGAAGCTGGCTGACAAGGCTCCCGAGCAAATCATTCAGAAGGCCGTAAAAGGCATGCTTCCGAAAGGCCCGCTCGGCCGTGCCATGTTCAAGAAGCTGAAAGTGTACGCAGGCGCTGAGCATGCTCATGCCGCCCAGCAGCCCAAAGAACTCGACATCTAACGGAAGGCGAATATGTCTGTAGCACAAAATTACGGTACTGGTCGCCGCAAATCATCCACGGCTCGCGTCTTTATCAAGCCGGGTAGCGGTAACATCTCTATCAACGGTCGCACCATCGAAGATTTCTTCGGTCGTGAAACTCTTCGGATGATCGTTCGTCAGCCGCTGGTGGTTGCCGAGTCTGAAGATCGTTTCGATATCACTATCACTGTTAAGGGTGGTGGTATCAGTGGCCAGGCTGGCGCAATTCGCCACGGCCTGACCCGCGCCCTGATGGAATACGACGAAACTCTGCGCCCGTCCCTGCGCAAAGCGGGTTATGTAACCCGTGATGCACGTAAGGTTGAGCGTAAGAAAGTGGGTCTGCGTAAAGCGCGTAAGCGTCCGCAGTACTCCAAGCGTTAATTGGCAGTTCCTGCCGATGGAAAACCCGGTCTTATGGCCGGGTTTTTTTATGCCCGGCTGACGGAAATATTTTTGATCTGGCGCAGGGATAAGGCAGGGCAGCCGCCATTCCGGCTTGTAAGCGGTGGGTAATTTCATTACCATTTCAGCGCTTACATTTTCGGGTTGTGAAGTCCTTTTCGAAGCGCAGAGTCGGGTTTTCCGCATCTGTGCCTCGCCTGATGGGAGAAAACCATAATGAGTAATGGCGACGTGAGCCAAGGCCGGCGCCGATTTCTGATCGGTGCCACGTCTGTGGTAGGTGGTGTCGGCGTCGTCGGTGCAGCCGTTCCTTTCGTAGCGTCCTGGAATCCCAGTGCGAAAGCGGAAGCAGCGGGTGCACCGGTAACCGTCAACATCGACAAGATTGAACCAGGTCAGCAGATCACCGTAGAGTGGCGCGGAAAGCCGGTGTGGATTATCCGGCGTACCCCAGAGATGCTCGATAACATCGAGAAAATCACTCCGCGATTGAAAGATCCCGAGTCTACAGCTACCAGTCAGCAGCCGGAGTACATCAGTGGGCCTACGCGTTCCCTGAAGCCGGAGTTTGTTGTGCTTGTGGGTATCTGTACTCACCTGGGCTGTGTGCCGACCTACCGTCCGGAAGTGGCTCCGGCGGACCTGGGCGACGAGTGGCTGGGCGGCCTGTTCTGTCCGTGTCACGGTTCCAAGTTCGATTTGTCGGGCCGGGTATTCTCCGGGCAGCCGGCGCCTCTGAACCTGGAGGTTCCGCCTTACCGGTATGACAGCGACACGACCATGACCGTTGGTCTTGATCCGGAGGCAGCGTGATGCAGAAACTTCTGAATTGGGTAGATGAGCGTCTGCCGGTCGTCGACGCCTGGAATAAACACCTGGCGAAGTACTATGCGCCGAAGAACTTCAACATGTGGTACTTCTTCGGTTCCCTGGCCATGCTCGTGCTGGTTAACCAGCTGGTTACCGGTATCTGGCTGACCATGAGCTACAACCCGTCTGCGGAAGGCGCCTTCGCTTCCGTTGAATACATCATGCGTGATGTGGAGTGGGGCTGGCTGTTGCGCTACCTGCACTCAACCGGTGCCTCTGCGTTCTTCGTGGTGGTCTACCTGCATATGTTCCGTGGTCTGATGTACGGCTCGTACCAGAAGCCGCGCGAGCTGATCTGGATCTTCGGTATGCTGATCTACCTGGTGCTGATGGCTGAAGCCTTCATGGGCTATCTGCTGCCCTGGGGTCAGATGTCATACTGGGGTGCCCAGGTTATCGTTAACCTGTTTGGTGCCATCCCGGTAATCGGTGAAGACCTGTCTCTGTGGATTCGCGGTGACTACCTGATCTCCGGTATTACCCTGAACCGCTTCTTCGCACTGCACGTGGTTGCCCTGCCGATCGTCCTGCTGGGCCTGGTTGTCCTGCACATCCTGGCGCTGCACGAAGTTGGCTCCAACAACCCTGACGGTATCGAGATCAAGAAGAACAAGGACGAAAACGGTATTCCGAAAGACGGTATCCCGTTCCACCCGTACTACACCGTGCACGACCTGCTGGGTGTGGCTGTATTCTTCTTCATCTTCTTCATTGTTGTGTTCTTCTTCCCGGAAATGGGCGGCCTGTTCCTCGAGAAGCCGAACTTCGAGCCGGCTAACAACCTGAAGACGCCTGCGCACATTGCGCCGGTATGGTACTTCACACCGTTCTACGCCATGCTGCGTGCGGTCACGGTTGACCTGTTCGGCCTGGATGCGAAGTTCTGGGGTGTTGTGGTAATGGGTGCGGCCATCGCTATCCTGTTCGTGCTGCCATGGCTCGACAGAAGCCCGGTTCGCTCTATTCGCTACAAGGGCTGGTTGAGCAAGATCGCACTGGTCATTTTTGCGGTGAGCTTCATCATCCTTGGCTACCTGGGTATTGTTCCGGCAACGGAAGGTCGTACTACGGCTGCGCAGATTCTGACCGCCCTGTACTTCCTGTACTTTATCCTCATGCCGTTCTACACACGCATGGAGAAAACCAAGCCAGTTCCAGAAAGGGTGACAGGATGATGAGAAAGCTTATTTTTGGTCTCGTTTTCGCCATCCTGCCGGCCATCGGCCTGGCAGCTGGTGTCGCAGTTCCTCTTGACCCGATGGAGCCGGATCATACCAACAAGGAATCCCTGCAGCGTGGTGCGGCACTGTTCACCAACTACTGCATGGGTTGCCACTCCATGGAATACGCCCGCTACAAGCGTGTAGCGGACGACCTGGAGATCCCTGCCCAGCTGTTCGAGGAGAACCTGATTTTCACCGGTGCCAAGATCGGTGAACTGATGAAGAACTCCATGAACAAGGACATGGCTGCTGACTGGTTCGGTGCTCCGCCACCCGACCTGACGCTGGAGACCCGTGTGCGTGGCGAGTCCTGGGTATATTCCTACCTGCGTGGCTTCTACAAGGACGAGACCCGTCCGCTGGGCGTGAACAACGTTGTGTTCGACCTGGTGGGCATGCCCCACGTAATGGTTGACCTGCAGGGTCTGTGTGCGGTCAAGCCGAACATCGGTGTAGACGCGTCGGTAGAGCCGCTCAGTGGCAACATCAACAATGGTGATGTCTGCCCCGAGTACGCCATCGAAGGCAGCATGTCCGGTGCTGAATTCGACCAGGCTATGTGGGACCTGACCAACTTCATGTCTTACATGGGTGACCCGGTAAAAGTAGAGCGCGAGCGGTTGGGGATTTTTGTCCTGATCTTTGTGGTGATCTTCTTCATCTTCGCGTACCTGCTTAACCGCGAGTACTGGAAAGACGTACATTAAGATTTAGGGTATAATCCCGGATCCTGAATTCCAGCGGGCCCAGTCGGGTCCGCTGGTTTTTGCGTTTTCTGGATTGTTTCGGTTTGTAGAATCGTGAGGTAGCTATATGGGCGTTGTGACCAAGCGGTCATCAATGACATTCTTTTCAGATCCAGCCAGTCATTACAGCCATCGCGTGCGTATTGTCCTGGCCGAGAAGGGTGTTACCGTTGACATTGTGGATGTGGATCCGGATAACCCGCCGGCGGAGCTGGCAGACCTGAATCCGTACAACGCCTTGCCGACCCTGGTGGATCGTGACCTGGTTCTGTACGAGCCGAATATCATGATGGAATACCTGGACGAGCGTTTCCCGCATCCGCCGCTGCTTCCTGTGTATCCGGTTGCCCGGGCTAACAGCCGGCTGATGATTCACCGCATCCAGAAAGACTGGTGCAGGCTGGTGGATCAGATCCTGGCGCAGCCAACCGGCAAGGCGGCTGATGCAGCCCGTAAAGAGCTGAAAGAAAGCCTGCTGGCTGCCGGCCCGCTGTTTGCCGAGATGCCGTTCTTCCTGTCCGAAGAGTTCACTATCGTGGATTGCTGTATCGCTCCGATCCTTTGGCGCCTGCCGGCGCTGGGCATCGAGATGAACGAGAAGCAGGCCAAGCCTCTTCAGAAATACATGGACAGCATCTTCGCCCGGGAAGGATTCAAAGCCAGCCTTTCTGACCTGGAAGAAGATATTCGCAGCTGATTATCAGCCCCCGGAGCCGGGGCAGGAGTGGTTGAGTGTCGGATATGAGTATTGCCATGACATCCAGCCGGCCTTATCTGGTCCGGTCGTTGAATGAGTGGATTCTGGATAACGACTGCACGCCCTACATTGTCGTTGATGCGGGTGTGCAGGGTGTTCAGGTGCCTACCGAGCATGTGGCCAACGGCCAGATCGTTCTGAACATCAGCCCCGGTGCAGTTCGGGGCCTGGTGATCGGAAACGGCGCGCTGGAGTTCAGCGCCCGCTTTGGCGGTGTACCCATGCAGGTGTTTATTCCGCTGCAGGCGGTCATGGCCATCTATGCCAAGGAAAACGGCGAGGGAATGGTGTTCGGCAGCGAACCCGGCTCTCCTGATCCTGAGGGTAACGATGATGCGGGCCAGTCCAGGCGGGCAGATGAGCGCCCGAGTGGCCGGCCTACCCTGAAGGTGGTCAAGTAAGCCTGAAGATGGTTGTGCAATGATGCGAAAAGCCGGATGGAGACATCCGGCTTTTTTATTAGCCGCCGAAAAGCTTATGGTCGATCAGGTCGCACAGGGCGTTGATGATCACCAGGAGCAGGGGCATGGCTTCATGGGGCGCCAGGTCGTTCAAGGCGATTTCATGGTCTTCCGGGTGCATCAGGGAAGAAATATCGGATTTTTCCCGGGCGCTGAGTACAACCACGCTCATTTCCCGGTCATGGGCCGCCTGGATGGCCTGGATCAGGTTGGCTTTATGACCGTCGTCGACCACCACAAACAGCAGGTCTCCGGGTTTGCCGACGGCTCTTACCTGCCTTGAGAAGGTGTCGTTGAACCGGTTATCCCTGCAGATGGCAGAGTAGGTAGTCGCATCCGCCCCCAGGTTGATCGCAGGAAGGGCCGGACGTTCCTGGTCGAAGCGTGATAGCAGTGCGGTGCAGAAATACTGGGCCACCACGTTTGCGTTGCCGTTGGCACAGGCGACAATCTTGCCATCCTGCAGCAGGGTATTCACAAAGGCGTCCGCCACCTGTTCGATGGCCGGGGCAACGTGGCTGGCGGCCTGGGCCGTCTGCTCCATGTGGCTGGCAAACCACTGGTTAATCTTCTGTTCGGTATTGTTCATGCTGTTGAATCAATCTGCCTGAATTGCGTTTCGGATCCATTGTACCCGGTATTTGCTGGCGGAACCCGGTGATATGCCAACCACATCGATGCGGGTGGGGCTGTCCCAGAGGCCCTGGCGGTGCAGGTAAAAAGCGGCGGCTTTAACGAGTCGTTTCTGCTTTTGCCAGGTGATGGAGCTTGCCGGGTCGACCAGGCTGTCGGTTTTGCGAAAGCGGACTTCGAAAAATACCAGCACGCCGTCATCCATGCCGATCAGGTCAATCTCGCCACCACGGTTGTAGACGTTGCGCTCGAGGATGCGTACGCCGCGGCTCATCAGGTAGCGGGCGGCCACGCCTTCATAGTGATTTCCGCGTTGTCTTGAGCCTTCCATGGCCATCCTGTTTAGTTGGAGGTTTCGCCTTCGATGCCCGGCGGTTCTTGTTCGGGTGTTTCCAGGAGTTCCGGCTGGCCGTTACGGATCTGTGCCCAGAGCTGTTTACGGTGGATGGCACCGTCCGGGGTCATGCTCAGCTCGCCGGTCTGGCCGTCAATGGTGGCGTCGCTGACTTGCTGCAGAAGGGGCAGGCGCTTGCTCAGTTGCCAGGCATCGGCCCCCATGGCGAACAGGCGGCCCCGCTGGCCGCGGGTGCCACTCAGGTATTGCTGTGCCTGTTCCCGAAGCGGGTTATCTTCCGCCAGGACCCAGGGGATGTCGGTAAAGTTCACGTTGTTAATGTCGCGATCCTTGCCCGGGTCCGGCTCACCGCCGTAGATGATGGACGGAGAGTAGACCGGGAGGTCGCCGCCATAGTAGAAGGCAAACAGGGGGTTGAACTGGCGGGCTATGGTCGGTGTGGCGACCAGTACGATGCCCTGTGCGTCTTGCCGGCGCCGTGGCTCAAATTCGACGTTCAGGCCAATGGTGCGCTCTACCGCAATGGCGCGATTGCGCGAGGTGGTAATGCCGAGCAGGTCGGCGGTGACCTGTCTGAAGTTGTCTTCCGGGAAAAAGCGTTCGATATTCAGGGCACGAAGTCCGTGGGCCTGCACCCGGGTTCTGAGAGCCGCTTCTACCCGGTCGCCCCATTCACCATGGGGGATCAGCACGAGTACCTGGCGGACGTTGTCTTCGGCGAGTTTGTCGGCAATCTGGCGCGCTTCGTCTTCTGCGGACAGGCCAAACTGGTAGAGGCCCGCAGGTTTGCGGCTATCGCCGGGCAGGTAGTTCAGCCCCAGTACCGGAACCGGCAGGGTGTTCATGCTGGAAAGTTCGGCCAGTCCTTCTTTTTCCAGGGGGCCGACGATCAGGTCTGCGTTGGTTTCGGAAAGCTCCTGATAGAGTTCCCGGAAAGAGCTGGTGCTGGTATCCACAATGCGGATATCGGTCTTGCTGCGGTCGGTGCTGTCGTCGCTGTAGTAGGCGGCCAGGAAGCCATCACGGATGGCTTTGCCGGCTGCGGCCAGTTGCCCGTCCAGCGGCAGTGCCAGCACCAGGTGTTCAGGGCGCGATGTTGCCAGATCAGCCAGCAGGGCCAGTTTTTCCGGAAGCATCTGCGCGGCCGGGTGGCCGGGCCAGTTGTTCTGCCACTGGCGGATCAGGCGCCCCTGGTTATCCAGGTCAATGTCCGGGTCTTGCAGGGTGTTGGCAAGTTCCAGCCAGCCTTCGATTTCAAAGCCCATGGCGTTATCTGCGGCCTGTCCGAGCTGGTCCGGAGAGGCATTTTTCAGGTAGTTCCAGATTTCGTTATGCGGCTGTTGCGGGTCAGAGCTGCTGTCGGTCTGGGCCAGCAGGATCAGTGTCAGTGCCGCCGGCAGAGGCTCGCCGGCGAGGGCCTGGGTGCGGGCCTGGAGCGTAGCGGCACGGGCCATGGTTTCGTTCGGATAGCCCAGGAAGTCATCGGCCTTGCTGTTGGCCGTCAGTTCGGTGGCCCAGTCGGTATCTTCCAGTTCCAGGGCGCTGGCCATGGCCTGCAGCCGGTACTGGTTTTCCAGTTCCGGAACTGGATTGGCCATCTGTTCACTGCGTAGCAGAAGGCGGGCGTCTTCATGGTTGCCGCTGTTCTGGTAGCGGCTGGCGATTCTCAGCAGGTAGCGCTGGGCAACCATCTGGTTGCTTTCATCGCTCGCCATGGCAAGCGCCTGTTCCGGGGATTCGGCAATGTGGCTGTCGAGATTGACGGTGGCGCAACCGCCGGTCAGTAGCAGAATGAGGGCTAGCAGGGCGAAAGCCGGTTTGTGGCTGCAGTGTCTGATCATGGCAGGCTCGGTCGTCTCCGGATTAATGGGCTTGTGATGCCGCTGTTTCGGTGGCAAGTTTACCAGCTCCCGGCATAATTCACATGACGTGACTGTCATCGGGCCGGTGTCCCGGCAGTTGTTGCCCCTTTAACGGAGTTTTCTATGTCCAGTTCAGAGCGTTCGTCCGATCATTCCGGTGGCGTGCTTTCTATTGTCGCTACGCCTATCGGTAACCTTGATGATCTCTCTGAACGGGCCCGGCAGGTGCTGGCAAGTGCAGACCTGGTGGCGGCCGAGGACACCCGGCACAGTGGGCGATTGCTTCAGCACCTGGGTATCAGCAGGCCAATGATGGCGCTGCATGATCACAATGAGCGTGGCCGCGTGGAGAGAGTGCTCGAGGTGCTGGGGCAGGGCCAGAAAGTGGCCTTGATTTCCGATGCCGGGACGCCGCTGATTTCCGACCCCGGCTATGTGGTGGTTCGGGAAGCCCGCGCCGCCGGCTACCGTGTAACGCCCATTCCGGGGCCTTGCGCCCTGATTGCCGGCTTGTCGGCCGCCGGTTTGCCGACAGACCGGTTCCTGTTTGCCGGGTTTCTGCCCGCCAAGCGGTCCGGGCGCCAGGCAGCGTTGGAGCAGCTGCGAAAGGAGCCGGCCACGCTGGTGTTCTATGAGTCTCCCCACCGGATTTCCGACCTGATGCAGGATATGGTCGAGGTGTTTGGTGCCGGTCGGGAGTGCGTGCTTGGGCGGGAGCTGACCAAGACCTTCGAAACCTTCTACTCCGGCAGTGCGGAAGCCGTGCTGGGTGAACTTCAGGCCGACGCCCACGGGGCGAAGGGCGAGTTTGTGGTGATGGTGCGCGGGGCGGATGCCGGCCCGGAGGATGCTGGCTCTTCGGTGGATACCAACAAGTTGCTGGAGCTGCTGATTGCCGAGTTGCCGGTAAAGAAGGCGGCGAAGATTGCGTCGGAGTTGACCGGGCTGGGCAAGAATGAGCTTTACCAGCGAGCACTGGCGCTGAAACCTGATTAAAGCCTTGCATGGCGGTGCCGGCACAGGTATTGTCGGCGCCGAGCTCGCCAGACAGTCGCCGCCGGTTTTACCGGGGGAGGAAAGTCCGGGCTCCGCAGGGCAAGGTGCCAGGTAACGCCTGGGCGGCGCGAGCCGACGGAAAGTGCAACAGAAAGTAAACCGCCTAAGCGCCTTCGGGTGCCGGTAAGGGTGAAATGGTGCGGTAAGAGCGCACCGCGTGGCTGGCAACAGTCCACGGCGATGGTAAACCCCACCTGGAGCAAGACCAAATAGGAATCCGTTGGCGTGGCCCGCGCTGGATTCGGGTAGGTTGCTTGAGGCCTGTGGTGACGCAGGCCCTAGATGAATGACTGTCCAAGACAGAACCCGGCTTATCGGCGAGCTCGCTTTTTTCCCTTCCTGAATGTGATGTTCATCAATCTCACAAAATGGCCTTTATAGCCAAAAAATCTTAAACCTGAAGTTTGCTCTTCAGAGTTATTTGCAGGTGTTTGTTTTTCCTCCTTTTCTTTACCTCTTTTTAATATCCTCGTAACTTTTCGCTCTGTAACTCGTTGTCATTAAAGGGAGTTTTCATGATGTGGTGCCGTTTGCGGCGCTTGCATTGTGTATTGCGTGTTTCTATAGTGTGCGGAAGTGGGAAAAAGTGGTTTACGGTGGTTTTTTGTGGATATCGCACCCTTGGATTCAGCATAAATGAGTAACTTTCTTGGCAGTCATGCCATCAATATGGACGCGAAGGGACGCCTGGCGATCCCGACAAAGCTGCGCGAGGAGCTCGCGCAGCTTTGTGGTGGCCGTATTGTGCTGACTGCCAATGCTGATGAAGAGCGCTGTTTGCTGCTGTATCCGGAACCCGAGTGGGAGCAGCTGCGCCCCAAAATTGAAGCGCTGCCGAATATGAATAAAGCCGCCCGCCGGCTCCAGCGCCTGATTCTTGGTAATGCGGCGCCCATGGAGCTGGACAGTGCCGGCCGTATTCTGGTGCCGCCAACGCTCAGAAGTTACGCACACCTGGAGAAAAAGCTGATGCTGATTGGTCAGGGCAAAAAGCTGGAGCTCTGGAGTGAAGAGCGCTGGTTCGCCTGGCTGGACGAGTCGTCCGGTGACGAAGACATGCCGCCGGAAATGGAGGCGTTGTCGCTATGACGGATAACCAGCAGGAATCCGCAGCAGCCTTCAAACACCGTTCGGTGCTGCTCGACGAGGCCGTGGATTACCTGGTCAACGATCCGGCCGGTTGCTATGTGGATGCAACTTTTGGCCGTGGTGGCCACAGCCGTTTGATTCTCGGGCAACTGGGCGAGTCCGGCCAGTTGCTGGGTATTGATAAAGATCCCGAGGCAATTCGCGTAGCCGGGAAGCTGGCAGCGGATGATGCCCGGTTCTCGTGGTTCCACGGTTCCTTCGCCCAGCTCGACGAGGCACTGGGCAGTAAAGAGTGGGCGCAGGTGAATGGTGTGTTGATGGACCTGGGTGTCTCGTCGCCCCAGTTAGACGACGCCAGCCGCGGATTTTCGTTTATGCGCAATGGTCCGCTGGATATGCGCATGAACCCGGAGCAGGAGCCCAGCGCATCCCAGTGGCTGGCGACCGCCGACGAAAAAGACATTGCAGACGTGATCTGGCGCTACGGCGAGGAACGTTTTTCCCGTCGAATTGCCCGCCTGGTTGTGGCCCGCCGTCAGGAAGAGGCGATCGAAACCACGCGCCAGCTGGCTGAGCTGGTGGCAGAAGCTGTGCCCAAGAAAGAAAAGCACAAGCATCCGGCCACCCGGACCTTCCAGGCGATCCGGATTTTCATCAACCGGGAGCTGGAAGACCTGGAAACCGGACTGAAATCGGCAGTAGACCGGCTGGCTCCGGGTGGCCGGTTGGTGGTCATCAGCTTCCATTCGCTGGAAGACCGGTTGGTTAAGCGGTTTATGAGAGATCTGGCCAAGGGGCCGAAAATTCCCCGGGGTGTCCCGGTTACTGCAGAGCAGGAGCAGTCGGGATTTCGCCTGGTGGGTAAGGCCAGCAAGGCCAATGAGCAGGAAATTGAAGAAAACGTCCGGGCCCGCAGTGCAGTTATGCGGGTTCTGGAACGGGTAGCCAATTAAACGGATTTGAAAGGGAGCGCGACGCCATGGGTGCGGTAGCGATCGAACAACCAGTAAAGACAACCCGGATTACCCGGGAGCGTGTGCGCGATGGCATGGCGACGGCGGTGCGTCTGTCCCGCCAGGTATTCGAGGTAACCCGGGAGCCGAAGGTGGTGATTACCCTCGCCCTGGTGCTGGTGCTGACCGCCTCGGCTATTGGCGTAGTGATCAGCTCCCACCAGAACCGGGAACTGTTCAATACCTTGTCCGGTTTACAGGAGCAGCGCGACGGCTACCAGCGGGAATGGAGTCAGTTGCTGCTGGAGCAGAGCGCACTGAGCAATCATGGTCGGGTCGAGAAACTGGCGGCCCAGCGTTTCAACATGGTGGTGCCAGAGCGTCAGGACATTGTCCTGGTGCCGCTGATGTCCACCGTTGCAGCCAAATAATAGCAACAACAAACTCTTGGGGTGGCTGATTTGTCCAGTCAGGGAAAACAGGCGACAAGCTGGAAACAGCGGGTGCTGACAGGCCTGAAGGCCTGGCGCTTCGGCACTGTGCTGGGCGTTTTCCTGCTGGTTATGGCTGGCATCAGCTGGCGCCTGGTTGACCTGCAAGTAGTCGACAACGAGTTCCTGCGCCAGCAGGGCGATGTGCGCACCATCCGCGTGGAGTCTATTGACGCTCACCGGGGTGTGGTGGCGGACCGCCACGGTGAGCCGCTGGCGGTGAGTACGCCGGTGCAGACCCTTTGGGCCAACCCCTCGGAAACCGATCCCGAAGATCCCGGCCTTGCGGCACTGGCCAGGGTTATCGGCATGTCTGAAGGCGCACTGCGCCAGCGCCTGCGTGATTATGCGGGGCGTGAGTTCATCTATCTGCGCCGTAAGGTTCAGCCTGCCATGGCCCGCGAAGCGTTAGAGATGGGCATTGGCGGCATCTACTCACGGCAGGAGTATCGTCGTTACTATCCTGCGGGCGAAGTAACTGCTCACATTGTCGGCTTCACCAATATTGACGAAGACGGCCAGGAAGGTATCGAGCTGGCGTATAACCAGTGGCTGACCGGTGAGCCAGGCCGCAAGCGCGTACTGAAAGACAATCGCGGTCGGGTGATCAAGGATCTCATGCTGATCCGGGACGCCCGGCCCGGCAAGGACATGGAGCTGAGCATCGACCTGCGCCTGCAGTACCTCGCTTACCGGGAACTCAAGGCCGTGGTCGGTGCCCACAAGGCCCGGGGCGGTACCCTGGTGATGCTGGACGTGAACACCGGCGAAGTGCTGGCGATGGCGAATCAGGGCTCCTACAACCCGAACGACCGTTCCCAGCTGGATCCGGCCAATCTGCGCAACAAGGCCATTACCGATCTGTTTGAGCCGGGCTCCACCATGAAACCCATCACCGTTGCTGCGGCGCTGGAATCCGGCAAGTACAAACCGGAAACCCTGATTGATACTTCGCCGGGCTACCGGCGTTTTGGCCGTTTTACGATCCGGGATTTTCGTGATTACGGCGCTTTGAGCCTGAACGACATCATTGTGAAATCGAGCAACGTCGGGGTCAGCAAGATCGCCACCGAGCTGGGTGGCGATGTACTGAGAAACCTGTATGCGCGCCTGGGCATTGGCCAGGCCACCGGTATCGGTTTCCCGGGTGAGGCAGTCGGTGTGCTGCCGGCCCGTCCGAAATGGCGCCCGGTAGAAGAAGCCACTTTGTCCTACGGCTACGGGCTGAGCGTGAATGCCCTGCAGCTGGCCCAGGCCTATATGGTGCTCGCTAACGGCGGCATTCGTTATCCGGTCAGTTTGCTGAAGCAGGACCAGAAGCCAGAGGGCCACCGGGTGTTGTCCGAAGAGGTAACCCTGGCGGTCAGGAACATGTTGAGGAACGCCGTTGCCAAGGGCACCGGTGGCCGGGCCCAGCCTGGCCTGTATGCCGCTGGCGGCAAAACCGGCACGGTGCACCTGGTGGGTGCCCAGGGCTATGAAGACAGCCAGTACAAGGCCATTTTTGCCGGCATGGCACCCATTGATGATCCGCGAATCGTAACCGTTGTGGCCGTTGATGCGCCGCAGTCCGGGGAATACTACGGTGGTGAAGTTGCCGCCCCGGTATTCGCCCGGGTTATGGGAGACGCATTGCGACTGCTGAATGTGAAGCCTGAACTGGAAGTGTCCGACGCCAAGGCGACGGCATCCGGAGAGAGAGGTTAACGCCATGTGCATCACATCAATCAGCACTCTGCTTCAGGGCATTGTGGACGTGCCATCGGTCTTTGACGTGACCATCCACGGCCTTCAGACGGACAGCCGGGCGGTACGATCGGGCGACGCCTTTATTGCCCTGGCGGGTTCTGCCACGTCAGCGGAACACTATGTGGATGATGCCATCGCTGCCGGTGCTACCGCAGTGTTGCTGGAAGCCAGTGAGCATCGGGAATGCCATGAACGCTCGGGCGCCCTGATTGTTCCGGTTGTCGGTCTGCGCGCCCAGTTGGGGCGCGTTGCCACCCGATTCTTCGAGCATCCGTCCCGGCATTTGCGGCTGATTGGGGTCACCGGTACCAATGGCAAGACTTCCGTAACCCAGTACATCGCCCAGTTGCTGAAAGACACCGGCACCCCGTGCGGCGTGCTGGGCACCCTGGGTTATGGCATGCCGGGCAACCTGATGCCGGCCACCCATACCACGCCGGACGTGGTGCAGGTGAATCGTGTGCTGCATCGCATCCGGACCGATGGTGGCAGGGCTGCGGTGATGGAAGTGTCTTCCCACGCCCTGGATCAGGGCCGGATCGACAAGCTGACCATGACCGGAGCCGTGTTTACCAACCTGACCCGGGATCATCTGGATTACCACGGCAGTATGGAGGCCTACGGCGAGGCCAAGGCCAGGCTGTTCCAGCGCGAGGAATTGCACTTCTCGGTGATCAATTTCGACGATCCGTTCGGGCGCCAGCTGTATGGCCAGCTTGAAGGGTTGTGTGACCGTGTCCGCTACAGCCTGCACGAGGCGCAGACCGAGTTGTGGCTGAAAGAATTCGCACCTGAAGCCTCCGGGTTCCGTGCCCTGGTGGATGGCCAGTGGGGCGAATTTGAACTGCAGGTGCCGCTGCTGGGCAGCTTTAACGCCAGTAACGTGCTGGCGGCCCTGGCCACCGTGCTCACCCTGGGTGTGCCGCTGGAGCGTGCCATCGAAGCAAGTTCGCACCTCACGCCGCCTCCGGGCCGGCTTGAGCGTTTCACCGGTGCCGATGGCAAGCATGTCATTGTGGACTACGCGCATACTCCGGACGCCCTGGCCAATGCCCTGGCGGCCTTGCGGCCCCATGCAGCAGGCAAGCTGATTTGTGTATTCGGCTGTGGCGGCGACCGGGATGCCGGCAAGCGCCCTGAAATGGCAGCAGAAGCGGAAAAGCGTGCAGATGTGGTGATCGTGACTGACGACAACCCGCGCTCTGAAGATCCGGCGAAGATTGCTGCCGATATTGTGCAGGGCTTTTCTGCAGGTGCCGCGTACCGGGTTATCCATGACCGTGCGGCGGCTATCGCCGAAGCCATTGCCATGGCCGGTCCGGACGACCTGGTGCTGGTGGCCGGAAAAGGGCACGAGGCCTACCAGGAAGTGGCTGGCCAGAAGCTGCCATTCAGTGATGCCGAGCAGGTGCGCCACCACTTGAACCTCAATGGAGGTGTGGCATGATGCGCGCCTTTTCGCTGGCGGAAGCTCAGGGCTTCCTGCAGGCCACACTGACCGGCGCGCCGGTGGATGCGGATACGCTCCGCTTTGATGGTGTGTCGACCGATACCCGGGCAGTCAAGCCGGGCCAGTTGTTTGTGGCGCTGCGCGGCGACCGTTTCGATGGCCACAAGTTTCTGGAGCAGGCCCGGGCACAGGGTGCGGTGGCTGCAGTGGTGGATACCGCAGATGACACCGTTGCCATGCCGCAACTGGTAGTGGCCGATACCGTCAATGCTCTGGCGGGCTTGGCGGCAGCGAACCGTAACGAAAGCCGGGCAGAGCTGGTGGCGATTACCGGTAGCAGCGGCAAGACCACCGTCCGGCAGATGACCTCCGCCATTCTGGCGCAGATGGGAACTACCCTGGCGACAGAGGGCAACCTGAACAACCACATCGGGGTTCCGCTGACCCTGTTCCGGCTGGAGCCTGCGCATCGTTACGGTGCCATCGAGCTGGGTGCCAGCGGGCTGGGCGAGATTGCCCACACGGTGAACATTGTTCGCCCGCAGGTGGTCATTCTGACCAACGCCGGGCAGGCGCACCTGGAAGGTTTCGGCAGTTACCAGAATATCGTGCAGGCCAAGGGCGAGATTATTGATGGCGTGGCCGCCGATGGTGCGGTGGTGCTGAACCGGGACGACCCTGCCTTTGACCAGTGGTTACAGCGGGCCGGATCGAAGCGGGTCGTGAGTGTTTCCCGCATGGATCACCCGCAAGCGGATTACCGCGCCCGGGCAGCAATCCAGGCAGACCAGTCCCAGGCGCTGGAAATTGACGGCCCTGACGGCTGGCATTGCCGCCTGGTACTGCCGCTGCCGGGTGAGCACAACATTACCAATGCGCTGCTGGCGCTGGCGGCATGCCGGGAGCTGGGTGCGACCGGGCAGCAGCTCTTACACGGGCTGAGCGGTGTGCAACCGGTAAAAGGGCGGTTGCAGGTACTGAAGCTGACCGACGATTTCACAGTGATCGACGACAGCTATAACGCCAATCCCGCGTCCATGAAGGCGGCGCTGGATGTCTTGGCGGCCTGTCCGGGTACCCGGGTGGCCGTATTCGGCGCCATGGCTGAACTGGGTGAAGGCGCTGAGGCGCTGCACCAGGAAGTAGGCGCCCACGCCCGGGCAAAGGGTATCGAGCGCCTGTTGGCGGTGGGTGCCGGTAGCGAAGGCTACGCCCGGGGTTTCGGAACAAATGCCGAGCAGGTCCAGAGCCATGAACAGGCGATGGAGGCCATTCTGAGTGGCCGGCAGGGAAATACCACTGTACTGGTGAAAGGTTCTCGCAGTTCCGCCATGGATCGCGTGGTGGAGGGAATTCAGAAAAAGGTGACAAACACATGCTGCTCTGGCTGACAGAGATACTATCGCAATACTTTTCATCACTGACGGTGTTTCAGTACCTGACCCTGCGCGCCATTCTGGGTGTGCTGACGGCGCTGCTGATCTCGCTGCTGATCGGCCCGGTGATGATCCGGAAACTCAGCCAGTACCAGATTGGCCAGGCGGTTCGGGATGATGGCCCGCAAACCCACCTGAGCAAAGCAGGCACCCCCACCATGGGCGGCGCGCTGATTCTGGTGGCTATCGCGATTTCCACCCTGCTGTGGGCAGACCTGAGCAACCGCTATGTCTGGATTGTACTGCTGGTCACCTTGTTGTTCGGTGCCATTGGCTGGGTAGACGACTACCGCAAGGTGGTGGAGCGTAATCCGAGGGGCCTGCCGGGCCGCTGGAAGTATTTCTGGCAGTCGGTGATTGGCGCCGCAGCGGCGGTAGGGCTGTATTTCAGCTCCTCGCTGCCCCAGGAAACGTCCCTGTACCTGCCGTTCCTGAAAGATGTGTCCATCACCCTGGGGCCGGTGATGTTCATTCTGCTGACCTACTTCGTGATTGTCGGCAGCAGTAACGCGGTGAACCTGACAGACGGCCTCGACGGCCTGGCGATTATGCCTACGGTGATGGTGGCCAGCGCCCTGGCCATCTTCGCGTATGTGTCCGGCCATGCCCAGTTCGCCAACTACTTGCTGATTCCGCATCTGCCGGGAACCGGCGAGCTGATTGTGTTCTGTTGTGCCCTGGTGGGCGCGGGCCTGGGTTTCCTCTGGTTCAACACCTATCCGGCCCAGGTATTTATGGGTGATGTAGGTGCGCTCGCCTTGGGGGCGGCCCTGGGTGTGGTGGCTGTGATCGTCCGCCAGGAAATCGTGTTGTTCATCATGGGTGGTGTGTTTGTGATGGAAACCATCTCGGTGATCCTGCAGGTGGCATCGTTCCGCCTGACCGGCCGCCGGATTTTCCGGATGGCACCTTTGCACCACCATTTCGAGCTTAAGGGCTGGCCCGAGCCGCGAGTCATCGTGCGCTTCTGGGTCATTACCGTGGTCCTGGTCCTGGTTGGCCTGGCCAGTCTGAAAATCCGATAGGAAGTTGCTACGGCTATGAGTGTCATTGTTTCGGATCGTCGCACATTGGTAGTAGGGCTCGGTAAAACCGGGCTCTCCTGCGTGCGCTATCTGTCTGGAACAGGCAGGGACATTGCCGTGGCTGACAGCCGGAGTAACCCGCCGGGGCTGGATGAGCTGAAGGCCGGCTGGCCGGATGTGCCGGTGTACCTGGGCGATTTTGATGAAGAGCTGTTTGCCCGTTTTAACGAACTGGTGGTCAGCCCGGGCATCAGCGTTGCCGAGCCCGCCATTGCCGGTGCCGCGCAGAAAGGCGCAGTGATTCGCGGTGACATCGACCTGTTTGCGGAAGCCGCAGACGCACCGGTCATCGCCATTACCGGTTCTAACGGTAAAACCACGGTGACTACCCTGGTGGGCGAAATGGCGAAGGCGGCCGGCCGCAAGGTTCAGGTAGGCGGCAATATCGGTACCCCGGCCCTGGACCTGCTGGATCAGGGCGCCGATCTGTATGTGTTGGAACTGTCCAGCTTCCAGTTGGAAACCACGGCGGAACTGAATGCCCAGGCTGCCACCGTACTGAACGTCAGTGACGATCATATGGACCGGTACCCGGACAAGATGGCGTATTTCCAGGCCAAGCAGCGGATCTATCGCGGCTGCCGCAATGCCATCGTGAATCTGGACGATGCCCTGAGCACGCCGATGGCCCGGGATAACCTGAGATTTCTGTGTTTCGGTTTTAACCGGGTGAATCCGGAAACCTTCAGCACCCGGGATGACGAACGGGGCACCTGGATTACTTTCGGCTTCGACAACCTGCTGCTGGCCAGCGACCTGAAACTGATGGGTCTGCACAACATCAGTAATGTGATGGCTGCGCTGGCTCTGGGCCACGCCGCCGGCCTGGCGATGGAACCGATGCTGCAGGTGGCACGTGAGTTCCGTGGCTTGCCTCATCGTTGCGAGTTTATCCGGCAGCTGGGCGGCGTGGATTACATCAACGATTCCAAGGGTACCAACGTGGGTGCCACGGTTGCCGCCATTGAAAGCCTGGCCCCCGAGCAGGGCAAGGTGGTGCTGATTGCCGGCGGTGACGGCAAGGGTGCTGATTTCCAGCCGTTGGCTCAGCCGGTGGCACAGCATTGCCGGGCGGTGGTGCTGATTGGCCGTGATGCACCGGCGATTGCCGCCGCCTTGCCGGAAGACGTGGTAACGGTGATGGCGAGCAGTTTTGAGCGGGCGGTGTCTGATGCCCGGGAAATTGCCCATGAGGGCGACCGGGTATTGCTATCGCCGGCTTGCGCCAGCTTCGACATGTTCCGGGATTACAACGATCGGGGTGATCAGTTCCGCACCCTGGTGGAGGCTCTGTGATGCAGGCAGGTATGACCATACCGCAAACCAGGACCTGGGACGGCCAGTTGCAGCCGCTGCCGGTGTTGGTTGTGTCTGCGGTTGCCCTGCTGGTGGTAGGCGTGGTGATGATCTCCTCGGCCTCCATGGATATGGCCGAGGCCACCCTGGGCAATGGCTATCACTATGTGATCCGGCAGTTGCTGTATGCGGCCATGGGCTGCGTCGCAGCCCTGATTGCGGTGAATGTGCCAGTGAGCTGGTGGGAGCGCAGTGGCTGGCTGATGCTGGGTATTGGCCTGGCGGTGCTGGTGCTGGTGCTGACGCCGCTGGGGCGGACTGTTAACGGTTCTACCCGCTGGATCTCGATGCTGGTGTTCAACGTGCAGGTATCGGAAGTGGCCAAGCTGTGCCTGATTGCCTATCTGGCAGGCTACGTGGTGCGCCGCCGGGAAGAGCTGCTGAATACCTGGCCCGGCTTTCTGAAGCCCCTGGTTGTACTGGGCGTAGCTTCGGTGTTGCTGGTTATCCAGCCCGACTTTGGCGCCACTGTGGTTCTGGTGACCGCTGCGGCGGGCATGATTTTTCTCAGTGGTGTGCGGCTGACCCGCTTCGCACCGCTGATCGCCATCCTGGCGGTGCTGGGCACCATTTTGGTGGTTACCCAGCCGTACCGGCTGAAGCGGGTAGTGAGTTACCTGGACCCCTGGAAGGACCAGTTTGATTCCGGCTATCAGCTCACCCAGTCACTGATTGCCTTCGGGCGCGGAGAGTGGTTCGGCGTTGGGCTGGGCAATTCGGTGCAGAAGCTGTTCTTCCTGCCGGAAGCCCACACAGACTTTATTTTCTCGATCATTGCCGAGGAGTTCGGTCTGGTCGGTGCATTGATTGTGCTGGGGCTGTTTACCGCCCTGGTGGTGAGCGGGTTTGTGATTGCCCGCCGGGCAGAAAAATCCGGCATGCCGTTCGGGGCCTGTTTCAGCTATGGCCTGACGCTGCTGATCGGTTTGCAGGCCGGCATCAATATGGCCGTTGCCACCGGCCTGCTGCCCACCAAGGGTCTGACCCTGCCGCTGGTGAGCTATGGCGGCTCGAGCCTGATGGTCACCTGCGTGGCGATCGGGGTGCTGGTACGGGTTGAAATGGAACGACTGGATCGGGTTCGTATGTCCGAACAGGAAAAGAAAAACAAGGTGCGGGGAGGGGCTGTGTATGACTGAACCTCGCCGTTTTCTGATGATGGCCGGTGGTACCGGCGGCCACGTATTCCCGGCCCTGGCAACGGCCCGGGCGCTGCAGGAGCGCGGCCATGAAGTTTACTGGCTCGGCGCCAGTGGCGGCATGGAAGAGCGGCTGGTGGGTAACACCGATATTCCGCTGTCCACCATTCATATCTCCGGCCTGCGGGGCAAGGGCAAGCTGGCGCTGCTGCTGGCGCCGTTCCGCCTGATGCGGGCCCTGGGCGAGGCCTGGACACTGCTGCGCCGGATCAACCCGGATTGCGTGGTGGGCATGGGCGGCTTTGTGACCGGCCCTGGTGGCGTAGCCGCCTGGATGCAGCGCCGGCCGCTGGTGGTGCATGAGCAGAACGCGGTTGCCGGTATGACCAACCGCTGGCTGACCCGCTTTGCCGAAACCGTGCTGGAAGCTTTTCCCGACAGTTTCGGCGACAAGGTCATTACCCGCTGCACCGGCAACCCGGTGCGCAAAGATGTGGCCGAGCTGCCGGAGCCGGCAGAGCGTTTTGCCGGCCGAACCGGGCCGGTACGCATCCTGGTAGTGGGCGGCAGCCTGGGCGCGCAGGTGTTCAACGAACAGTTGCCCAGGGCCCTGGCGCTGTTGCCGGAAGCCGACCGGCCGCAGGTGCGCCACCAGTGTGGCGAAAAGAATCTCGAAGCCGCGCAGCAGTCCTATGATGCTGCCGGCGTGAAGGCCAGCGTAGAGCCCTTTATTGCGGATATGGCAGAAGCCTACGCCTGGGCAGACCTGGTGGTGTGCCGGGCGGGCGCCCTGACGGTGTCGGAGCTGTGTGCCGCCGGGGTAGGCGCGATCCTGGTGCCGTTCCCCCACGCGGTGGACGACCATCAGACCCGCAACGGCCAACACATGGTCAAGGCCGGTGCCGCCATTCTGGTGCCGCAGCCAAGGTTTACCCCCGAGGCACTGGCCGACACCCTGAAAGGGTTGTCCGGTGACCGGGAAAAAATTCTGGGAATGGCGCAGGCCGCGCGCTCGCTGGCCCGTCCCGATGCAACGGAGAGAGTCGTGAATTACTGTCTGGAGGCCGCCAATGGCTGATGCAAACAATCCGCCGCTGGTGTACCAGGTGCCGGAAATGCGCCGAATTCGCCATATCCACTTTGTCGGCATCGGCGGTGCCGGCATGAGCGGTATTGCCGAAGTATTGAAGAACCAGGGCTACGACGTGTCCGGTTCCGACATCAAGGAAAGCCCGGTAACAGACCGGCTTCGGGCCATGGGCGTGGAAGTGCAGATCGGCCACCGTGCCGAGAACAGCGCCAGGGCAGACGTGGTGGTGGTGTCCACCGCCGTGGGCAGTGATAACGCGGAAGTGGCAGCGGCCCGCAGCCGCCGGGTGCCGATTGTGCCCCGGGCGGAAATGCTGTCGGAAATCATGCGCTATCGCCACGGCATTGCGGTAGCCGGCACCCACGGCAAGACCACCACAACCAGCCTGATTGCCTCGGTGCTGGGTGAGGCGGGGCTGGACCCGACCTTCGTGATCGGCGGCAAGCTCAACAGCGCCGGCACCAATGCCCAGCTGGGTGGTTCCCGCTACCTGGTGGCGGAAGCAGACGAAAGCGATGCTTCGTTCCTGCATCTCACGCCGGTTATTTCCGTGGTCACCAACATCGAAGCGGACCACATGGACACCTACGGTGGCGATGTCGAAAAGCTGAAGCAGACGTTCGTCGATTTCCTGCACAACCTGCCGTTTTACGGTGTGGCAGTAATGTGTGTAGACGACGACTATGTGCAGGAAATCATTCCCCGTATTTCCCGCGCCATCATCACCTACGGCATTGATAACCCCGACGCCGACTACCGCGCCGAGCAGATTACCTCGGACGGCCTGAAAACCCGCTTTGTGGTGCGCCGCCCCGGTGGCCGGCCAGACCTGGCCGTGGAACTGAAGATGCCGGGTCGCCACAACGTGCTGAACGCACTGGCGACCATCGCGGTGGCAACGGACGAAGGTGTTGACGACCAGGCGATCTGTCGCGGGCTGGCCGGCTTTGCCGGTGTCGGCCGCCGGTTCCAGGTTTACGGCGAGTATCAGATTCCGAAAGGTACTGTGACCCTGGTGGATGACTACGGCCATCACCCCACTGAAGTGGAAGCCGTCATCCGTGCCGCCCGGGATGCCTGGCCGGGCCGCCGTATTGTGATGCTGTATCAGCCGCACCGGTTTACCCGTACCCGTGACCTGTATGAAGACTTCGTACGGGTGCTGGCAGAAGTCGACGGCCTGTTGTTGATGGATGTGTATTCCGCCGGCGAACCCGCCATTCCGGGCGCTGACGGTCGGGCCCTGTGCCGGAGCATCCGGCAGCGGGGCAAGATGGAGCCGGTGTTTGTGGAAGACAACCGCGAGATTGAAAGTCTCCTGACCAACGTGTTGCAGGATGGCGACCTGCTGATTACCCAGGGTGCAGGAGACATTGGTGGAGTAGCGGCACGACTGGCCGCAGCAGGAGTAACAGCAAGTGAGTGATCTGACGCATACCGACGCACAGCCGTATCAGGCATCGCCCGGGCTGGTGAAAGCCCTGGGCCGGGTGGCGGTATTCATGGGCGGCGATTCGGCCGAGCGGGAAGTGTCGCTGAAGAGCGGCCAGGCCGTGCTGTCGGCCCTGCAATCTGCTGGTGTGGATGCCGTGGGTATGGACATCCGGGGCTGCCTGCTGGGCACCGTCGAGAATCCGGAGTTTGACCGGGTGTTTATCGCCCTGCACGGTCGTGGCGGTGAAGACGGCACCTTGCAGGCGATTCTGGGCCAGGCGGGTATTCCCTACACCGGCAGCGAAGTGCTGGCGTCGTCACTGGCCATGGACAAACTGCGCACCAAGTATGTGTTCGAAGGCTGCGGCCTGCCGACACCGGCATTTCGGGCCATGAAATCGGTGGATGAAGCCGAAGCTATTGTGGTAGCTCTGGGCACACCCCTGAGCGTCAAGCCGGCCCACGAGGGCTCCAGCATCGGTATCCGCAAGGTGCGCAGCGCCAGCGAGCTGGCAGAAGCCTATGAAGCGGCTGCCGCCATGGACGATCTGGTGCTGGTGGAAAAATGGATCGAAGGGCCGGAGTTCACCGTCAGCCTGTTGCAGGACCGGGCCCTGCCGGCCATCGGTCTGAGCACCGACCATGATTTCTATGATTACGACGCCAAGTACCTGACTGATGACACCCGCTACCGCATTCCCTGCGGACTGGCGCCGGATGATGAACTGCGGCTGCAGCACCTCGCCCTGGAAGCCTTCCGGGTGCTGGGCTGCCGCACCTGGGGCCGGGTAGACATCATGCAGGATGCCGATGGTGAGTTCTGGCTGCTGGAAGTAAACACCGTGCCGGGCATGACCGACCACAGCCTGGTGCCGATGGCGGCAAGGGCTGCGGGCATCAGCTTTGAAGAACTGGTGGTGCGCATTCTGAAGGACACCGTGCAGGAGGCTGCGAATGCTTGAAACACTGCAGATCCGGAGCCGGGCGGTACCGCCCGAGCAGCCCCGGCGCCGGGGGGCAACCTCCGTGGGCCCGGAGCGGGACCGGTTTGGAGTGTTGAAAGCCATTCTGGCGACTGTGCCCTGGATGCAGGTAGGGCTGGGAGCCCTGGTGGTTCTGCTGGCGGCCATGGTGCCCTGGGGCACCGACCGCCTGCTGACGGCCATGGATCAGCAGATTCTGGCGGTGGATGTGCGCGGCAACTTTATTGGTGAAAACCCGGTGGACGTAGAGCGGGCAGCCAGTGCCTGGGTCGGCAAGAGCTATTTTGCCACCGACCTGGCCGACATCAAGGCGGAGCTGGAGCGCCGGCCCTGGGTCGAGTCTGCTGCCGTCAGACGGGTATGGCCCGGTCGTCTGGAAATCGACATCCGGGAGAAAAAGCCACTGGCCTACTGGACAGATGGCCGCCTGGTCAGCCGCGCCGGGGAACTGTTTGCCCCGGCCAATCCGGAAGTTGCGGGCAAGCTGCCCCGGTTGGCAGGGCCTGACGAGCGGGTGCGAGATGTCATCGACATGGCCCGCAATATGAGCGAGCAATTACTGGGATACGGGCTGGGCTTTGCCGGCCTGACCCTTGAACAAAGGGGGGCCTGGACCCTTACCCTGGCCAACGGCATCGAAGTGGTGCTGGGCCGGGACCAGGTAGAGCAGCGCTTCGAGCGTTTTATAACAGTTTACGAGAACCGGCTGGCTTCAAGAGTCAGCGAAGTCAGCCGGGTTGATGCCCGTTACTCGAACGGAGTCGCGGTGCAGTGGAAAGCGGATGTGGCACAGGCCACTCCGAAATCCTGATAACGATTATTACGAACCTGGGGTTTGGTGAAACACATGTCATCGGTTGAAACGGAAAACATGATTGTCGGCCTGGATATCGGAACCTCCAAGGTGGTTGCGATTGTCGGCAAGCGCAAGATGGATGGAACGATCGAAGTAGTGGGGATCGGTTCCCACCCGTCCCGCGGCCTCAAGCGTGGTGTGGTGGTGAATATCGAAACCACTGTTCAGGCTATCCAGCGCGCCGTGGAAGAAGCGGAGCTGATGGCGGGGTGCCGGATTCACTCGGTGTATGCCGGCATTGCCGGCAGCCATATCAAGAGCCTGAATTCCCACGGCATCGTGGCCATCCGGGACCGGGAAGTGACCCAGGCGGATATCGACCGGGTGATCGATGCTGCCCAGGCCGTGGCCATTCCGGCGGATCAGAAAATCCTGCATATCCTGCCGCAGGAATTTGTGATCGATAACCAGGAAGGCATCAAGGAGCCCATGGGCATGTCTGGCGTGCGCCTCGAAGCCAAGGTGCACCTGGTGACCTGCGCGGTGAATGCCGCCCAGAACATTGAAAAGTGCGTGGAGCGCTGCGGCCTGGAGGTGGACGACATCATCCTGGAACAGCTGGCCTCGAGCCACGCCATTCTCACCGAAGACGAGAAAGAGCTGGGTGTATGCGTGGTGGATGTCGGTGGCGGTACCACCGATATCGCGGTGTTTACCGGCGGCGCCATTCGCCATACCGCGGTGATTCCCATCGCCGGCGACCAGGTGACCAACGACATCGCCATGGCACTGCGCACGCCCACCCAGAACGCAGAAGAGATCAAGATCAAATATGCCTGTGCGCTGACCCAGCTCGCAGGCGCCGACGAAACCATCAAGGTGCCCAGCGTGGGCGATCGCGCACCCCGCGATCTGTCCCGCCAGGCCCTGGCAGAAGTGGTGGAGCCCCGTTACGAGGAGCTGTTCACCCTGGTTCAGTCGGAGTTGCGCCGGTCCGGGTTTGAAGACCTGATTCCGGCCGGCATCGTGATTACCGGCGGTTCTTCCACCATGGAAGGGGTGGTGGAACTGGCCGAAGAAATCTTCCACATGCCGGTCAGGCTTGCCTGTCCGCAGAAAGTCTCCGGCATGACGGAAGTGGTCAACAACCCGATCTACGCCACGGGCGTGGGGTTGCTGATCCATGGCTTCCGGCAAATGGATCTTGGCCGGGCGCCGGCGCTCAAGGGTGAGGATGCACCCTCACTGGTTGAGCGGATGAAAGCCTGGTTTACCGGTCATTTCTGACGGTAGGCCGGGGGTAAGGCACGAAGGTTTCTCGAAAAGCAAAAAACGATCGAAATAGCCGGCCGGGACAGGTCGGAAACCGCACGAAGGAGTAGGGGATATGTTTGAACTCGTTGATAATGTTCAGCAAAACGCAGTAATCAAGGTTGTCGGTGTTGGTGGTGGTGGCGGTAACGCTGTTCGCCACATGCTCAACAGCGACATTGAAGGTGTAGAGTTTATCTGCGCCAACACAGACGCCCAGGCCCTGAAAAACCTGGACGCCCGCCAGATCATCCAGCTCGGTGGCAACATCACCAAGGGCCTGGGTGCCGGCGCCAACCCGGAAGTCGGTCGCCAGTCTGCGCTGGAAGACCGTGACCGTATTGCCGAGGCCTTGAGCGGCTCGGACATGGTGTTCATCACCGCCGGTATGGGCGGTGGTACCGGTACCGGTGCTGCGCCGATCGTGGCAGAGGTTGCCCGTGAACTGGGTATCCTGACCGTTGCCGTGGTCACCAAGCCGTTCCAGTTCGAAGGCGGCAAGCGCATGAGTGTGGCGGAATCCGGCCTGAAGGAACTGGAAGAGAGCGTTGACTCCCTGATTACCATTCCGAACGAAAAACTGCTGGCGGTCATGGGCAAGAAAACCAGCCTGCTGGACGCCTTTGCCTCCGCCAACGACGTACTGCTTGGCGCTGTGCAGGGTATTGCCGACCTGATCACCCGTAACGGTATGATCAACGTCGACTTTGCCGACGTGAAAACCGTAATGTCCGAAATGGGCATGGCGATGATGGGTACCGGCCGCGCCACCGGCGAGAACCGTGCCCGTGAAGCAGCAGAAGCGGCCGTACGCAGCCCGCTGCTGGAAGATATCAACCTGCAGGGCGCCAAGGGCATCCTGGTTAATATCACGGCCGGTATGGACCTCAACCTGGGTGAGTTCTCCGAGGTGGGCGATATCGTTCGCGAATTCGCGTCTGACTCCGCCACCGTGGTGGTGGGCACCGTGATCGATCCGGAAATGACCGAAGAACTGAAGGTTACCGTGGTTGCGACCGGTCTGGGCGGTGAGCGCGAGAAGCCGACCAAGGTGGTGGACAACACCCGTACCCTGGATGGCAAGACCGACTACAACCAGCTGGATCGCCCGGCGGTGTTGCGTCGTCGTGCGGTAACCCAGGGCAATGTGGCACTGGACCAGAGCAAAGAAAGCGAAGAGCAGGGCGTGGACTATCTCGATATTCCCGCATTCCTTCGCCGGCAGGCTGATTGATAATCTGTCTCAAATGTGGCGAAGGTCTGGTTCCTGGTGTTTCTTCAGGGAACTGAAAGCCTTGGTCAAACGTGAGCTGATTGACCATAGCCGATGACTATTGCAAAAGTTAAGTAAAGTCATGCTGGTTAAATGGTGCTCAGTCTTGAATTCTGATATTCTGCGGGCAGTCTTTTGCTCAGAATATCGAACTTTTGTGACGGAATAATGAACCGATGATCAGACAACGGACACTCAAAAACACCATCCGCGCGACTGGTGTAGGCCTGCACTCAGGGGAAAAGGTTTACCTGACGCTGAAGCCGGCACCTGTCGATGCAGGAATCATCTTCCGCCGCACCGACCTGGACCCGATGGTCGAGATCCGTGCCTGTGCGGAGAATGTGGGTGAGACCATGCTGTCCACGACGCTGGTAAAAGACGGTGTCCGTGTGGCGACGGTTGAGCATTTGCTCTCGGCCATGGCTGGTCTCGGAATCGACAACTGCTACGTCGAACTCAGTGCGGCAGAAGTGCCGATCATGGATGGTTCCGCCGGCCCGTTTGTATTCCTGCTGCAGTCTGCAGGGATCGCCGAGCAGGAAGCCGCCAAGCGCTTCATCCGCATCAAGCGTGAAGTTACCGTGGAAGAAGACGGTAAGAAAGCAACCTTCCTGCCGTTCGAAGGCTTCAAGGTCAGCTTCGGTATCGACTTCGACCATCCGGTGTTCAAGGGTCGCGCCCAGACCGCAACGGTAGACTTCTCTTCCACGTCTTTCGTGAAGGAAGTATCCCGTGCCCGTACTTTCGGCTTTATGCGGGATATCGAGAAGCTGCGGGCCATGAACCTGGCCCTCGGTGGTAGCGTCGACAACGCCATCGTGGTTGACGACTACAAAATCCTGAACGAAGACGGTCTGCGCTACGACGACGAGTTCGTCAAGCACAAGGTACTGGATGCTATCGGCGACCTTTACCTGTTGGGCAACAGCCTGATTGGTGAGTTCCGTGGTATCAAATCAGGTCACGACCTGAACAACAAGCTGCTGCGCAAGCTCAGGGCTGAAGAAGATGCATGGGAAGTGGTGACCTTCGATGACGAAGCCACTGCACCTATCTCTTATATGAAGCCTGTGCTGGCGGTGGGTTAAGGCCGGACGCCTTAATCCCGCACGTGGCTGGCGAGTTTTTCGAGAACCTCGCGCAAAGCTTTATCCTTCGTGTGCCCGGCTTCCTCTTTGAGGAGCCGGGCATTTTCCTGGCTCAAAGGTATTTTTTCGACCTTCTTGCGCGCCCAATACCTGAGCGGGCTGACCTTGATGCGCACCTTCCAGACAAAACGGAACAGTTCGTTCTCCCGTAATGCCTCCATAATTTCGTGCTGGCGGAAGCGCAATCGCGTGGCCTTGCTGGCGTTATCTGTAGCCAGAACCAGTTCGCCATCCTGGCAGCTGACAAATCGGGTGCCTGTCCGAAGTTCCGCGGGTATGGCTTCGAGCACCTGTTGTTCCGCCTGTAAATGCAGTTCCGCCCGGGCCATCAGCTCCTTCAGGGTGGAGGCGGGGGCCGGGCCGCTGTTTGTGCGGAAGATCATTTTTTGATCGGATTTTTCATTCATTGACAGTTTTTGTCTCGACGAGCCCGTTTACGATTGGTTAAACTTCGGCACGCTTTTTTGATGGTGCCAGCATTGCTCCCGTTTTACATTGTCGCGAGAGAGTGTGTCCAGCTGGCACTGCGTCTATTCAATACGTAGTTGTTGCAAGGATAGCAGACCCACTCGAAAATTTTCCGGGTCGCAGCACTACAGGGAACAGGTTGCGACTCTTCGATGACACCAAATGACGATATGAATGTAATTTTCGTTGGCAAACGCCATGGCCAGTCAAAGGCTGTCGCGTTGAATGGCGGTGTTCTGGCCGGGCTGATTTTCCTTGTGCTGGCGCTTATTCTGGCGGCCGGCTGGGCGGGCTATAAGGTAGCCGTTACCAAGGCGGCCGCTGAACAACCGACCGAATCCGAGTTGGTGGCTGAATGGCGTTCAAAGCTGGAGCAGCAGAAGGCCCAGCTTGCCCGTGTTCGGGAAGATGTACAACAGCAGGTAGACGCCTTGACCCTTCGCCTGGGCCAGATCCAGGGCCGTATGCTGCGCCTGGATGCCCTCGGTCAGCGCTTTATGGAATCGGGCCTGGTGGCCAGTGACGAATTCAATTTCGACCAGCCGCCGGCAGTGGGTGGCCCGGAAGAACTGGGCCTTGCCGGTGATTCCTACAGTGCCCCTGAGCTGACCGAAATGATTTTCCAGCTGGAGCGTCAGCTGGAAGACCGCGAGAAACAACTGCGCCTGCTGGATAAGGTGTCGTCCCGGCAAAAGCTGGAAGATGAACGCTATGTGCAGGGCCGGCCGATCACCTGGGGCTGGTTGTCCTCCAAGTACGGTTACCGTTCCGATCCGTTCACCGGCAAACGTACCTGGCACGGTGGCGTGGACCTGGCCGGCAAGGACGGCAGCGACATTATTGCCGTGGCCAGTGGTGTGGTCACCTGGGCCGGCGAGCGTTACGGCTATGGCAACCTGGTAGAAGTGGATCATGGCGATGGCCTGGTTACCCGCTACGCCCACGCCAAAACCGTCAAGGTCAAGATCGGCGATGTGGTCCAGAAAGGCCAGGTGGTTGCACTGATGGGTAGCACCGGCCGCTCTACTGGACCGCACGTACATTTCGAAGTTATCCGTAACGGAAAGGCCGAAGATCCTGTCAAATATATCCAGCGGGCAAGCCGCTGATATCATTCCTGTGAACCCTGCCTTTTGTCCTGTCGCCAAATAAGGTTAGAATGCCGGCTTCCTCCGTTTAACTGAAGAAGCAGTGGTCTATGTTCTCAAAGCTTGCAACCAAGATGTTCGGCAGTAAAAACGCCAGAGAGATCAAGCGCATGCGCAAGGCGGTGTTGCGCATCAACGACCTTGAAGAACAATTTGGCGGTTTGTCGGATACAGAGCTGCAAGGCAAGACGGCGGAGTTCCGCCGGCGCCTTGAAGAAGGCGAAGCGCTGGATGCGCTGCTTCCCGAAGCCTTTGCCACCGTACGTGAAGCCAGCCGCCGGGTAATGGGCATGCGCCATTACGACGTGCAGCTGATCGGTGGTATGACCCTGCACGAAGGCCGCATCGCCGAGATGAAAACCGGTGAGGGTAAAACCCTGGTGGCTACCGCGTCGGTATACCTCAACGCATTGCCGGGCAAGGGCGTTCACGTTGTTACCGTGAACGATTACCTGGCCAGCCGTGATGCCGAGTGGATGGGCAAGCTGTACCGGTTCCTTGGGCTCACCATCGGCGTCGTGGTTGCCGGCCAGCCGCCGGAAGAAAAACGCGCGGCCTACCAGGCTGATATTACCTACGGTACCAACAACGAGTTCGGCTTCGATTACCTGCGCGACAACATGGCCTTCAGTATTGAAGACAAGGTCCAGCGCGGGCTGAACTATGCCATCGTGGATGAGGTGGATTCCATCCTGATCGACGAAGCCCGTACCCCGCTGATTATTTCCGGTGCAGCAGAAGATTCCTCCAAGCTGTATCAGGCGGTTAACGCCCTGGTACCGAGCCTGGAAAAAGGTGAGGTAGACGAAGCGGGCGAAGCCAGCGGCGACTTCACCATCGATGAAAAATCCCGTCAGGTGGAGCTGACCGAGAGCGGTCACGAGAAAGTGGAAGAACTGCTGCTGGGCCGTGGCCTGCTGCAGGAAGGTGAAAGCCTGTATTCCGCGGCCAACCTCAGCCTGCTGCACCATGTTCATTCGGCCCTGCGCGCCCACCACCTGTTCCAGAAAGATGTGGATTACATTGTCCAGAGCGGGCAGGTGGTCATTGTTGACGAACACACCGGCCGCACCATGCCGGGCCGCCGCTGGAGCGAAGGCCTGCACCAGGCCATCGAGGCGAAAGAGGGCCTGAAGATCCAGGCCGAGAGCCAGACCCTGGCCTCCACAACCTTCCAGAACTATTTCCGTTTGTACGAGAAGCTTGCGGGCATGACCGGTACCGCCGATACCGAAGCCTTCGAGTTCCGCCAGATCTACGGCCTGGACGTGGTGGTGATTCCGCCCAACAAGCCGATCCAGCGGATTGACTACAACGACCTGGTGTACCTGACCCAGGAAGAGAAATTCCACGCCATTATCGACGAGATCAAGGATGTAACCTCCGAAGGTCGCCCGGTACTGGTGGGTACGGCCTCCATCGAGGCGTCTGAATTGCTGTCCATGCTGCTGAAAAAGGCCCGGATCGACCACAAGATCCTGAACGCCAAGCAGCACGAGTCTGAAGCTCAGATCATTGCCCAGGCGGGCCGCCCCGGTGCGGTCACCATCGCCACCAATATGGCGGGCCGTGGTACCGATATTGTGCTGGGTGGTAACTGGGAGCACGAAGTGGCCGGCCTGGACAACCCTTCCGAGGAAGAAGTTGCCCGCATCAAGGCCGAGTGGACCGAGCGTCACACCCAGGTGCTGGACGCCGGTGGTCTGCACATTGTCGGTACCGAGCGCCACGAATCCCGCCGTATCGACAACCAGTTGCGGGGCCGTGCCGGGCGCCAGGGCGATCCGGGTTCTTCCCGCTTCTTCCTGTCACTGGAAGATAACCTGATGCGGATCTTTGCCCCGGAGCGGGTGAAGAACCTGATGCAGGCCATGGGCATGAAGAAGGGCGAGGCCATCGAGCATCGCATGGTCTCCAACGCCATCGAGAAATCCCAGCGCAAGGTGGAAGGTCGCAACTTCGACATGCGTAAAACCCTGCTGGAATACGATGACGTGGCCAACGACCAGCGTACGGTGATCTATGATCAGCGTAACGAAGTGATGGCTTCCAACGATATTTCCGAGATGGTCGACACCATCCGGGCCGATGTGGTGGATGCCCTGATCAGCGAGTTCATTCCGCCCCAGAGCATGCCGGAGCAGTGGGATGTGGCCGGCCTCGAAGCTCAGCTGCAGTCCGAGATGGCTGTGGACCTTCCGGTTCAGAAGTGGCTGGAAGAAGACAACAAGCTGTACGAGGAGAACCTTCGCCAGAAGATCCTCGACGCGATTGTGGCCGAATACCGCTCCAAGGAAGAAATCGCCGGCGCCGAAGCCATGCGCAAGTTCGAAAAGCAGGTGTTCCTGCAGGTGCTCGACACCCTGTGGAAAGAACACCTGTCGAACATGGACCATCTGCGCCGCGGTATTCACCTGCGTGGCTACGCCCAGAAGAACCCGAAGCAGGAATACAAGCGTGAGGCTTTCAACCTGTTCGAGACCATGCTCGATACCATGAAGCGTGATGTTGCCCGGGTGCTGAGCCACGTTCGCGTGCAGAGCCGCGAGGAAATGGAAGAGATCGAGCGCCGTCGCAAGGAAGAGCTGGAGCGGGAAATGGCCCGTGCCAAGCTCCGCCATGACGAAACCAGTGCCGCCCGGGCAGCGGAAGGTGAAGGTGACGGCGAAGACGGCCAGCAAGGCCAGCAGACCACTCCGGATACCTTTGTGCGCCAGGAGCGAAAAGTGGGCCGAAACGAGCCCTGCCCCTGCGGATCTGGCAAGAAATGCAAACAGTGCTGCGGCAAGGTCAGCTAACCGACCAGCCCGGCACCGAAGCACCAGAACCCGCAAACCGCCAGAGGGCTGGCAGCTTGCGGGTTTTGTCGTTTATTGATCAGGATTATTCAAGGAGACAGGCATGGCGGTAGGTCCAGGAACCTTACCCGAGTTTTTCCCGGTGGCCGGGGTGAAGATTGGCATTGCCAGCGCCGGCATCAAAAAGCCCGGCCGCAAAGACGTTGTGGTGTTCGAGCTGGCACCCGGTGCCCGGGTGGCCGGTATTTTTACCACTAACCAGTTCTGCGCCGCGCCGGTAGTGCTGAGCCGGCGCCACCTGGAGCAGGGTGCTCCCCGTTACCTGCTGATCAACACCGGCAACGCCAATGCTGGTACCGGCGCCCGTGGTATGGCCGATGCCGAACGTTGCTGCGCCGAGCTGGCCGGGCAGGCTGGTGTCCGGACGGCTGACGTTCTGCCGTTCTCGACCGGCGTCATCGGCGAACCTCTGCCGGTGGACAAGATTGTTGCTGCGTTGCCGGAAGCCCTTTCGGGCAGCCGTGAAGATCGCTGGGCGGAAGCTGCCAGCGGCATTATGACCACGGATACCCGGCCCAAGGGTGCCAGCTGCCAGGTGGACCTGGATGGCCACACGGTAACTATCTCCGGCATCAGCAAGGGCGCTGGCATGATTCGCCCCAATATGGCGACCATGCTGGGCTTTATCGCCACTGATGCCAATATTGCGCCGGACGTGCTCCAGGGCCTGGCCTCCGAGCTGGGCGAGAAGTCCTTCAACCGGATTACCATCGACAGTGACACCTCCACCAACGATGCCTGCATGCTGATGGCCACGGGTCAGTACTCCGGCCCGGAAATTACCGCAGACAGCCCGTTGCTGGCGAAGCTGAAAGAGGCCCTGAAGCAGGTGTATATGGACCTGGCCCATGCCATTGTTCGTGACGGCGAAGGTGCCACCAAGTTTGTCACCATTGACGTAACCGGCGCCGGTAACCAGCAGGAAGCCCTGGACGTAGCCTATACCGTGGCCCATTCGCCGCTGGTAAAGACCGCCCTGTTTGCGTCAGACCCGAACTGGGGCCGGATCCTGGCAGCCGTGGGCCGTGCCGGTGTACCAGATCTCGACCTGGAAGCGCTGGAAATCTATCTGGGCGATGTCTGTCTGGTGCGCAACGGCGGCCGGGCCGATGATTATTCCGAAGCCCGCGGCCAGGCAGTAATGGACCGCGAAGAAATTACCATCGCCATTGACCTGAAGCGGGGCGATGTCCACGAAACCGTGTGGACCTGCGACTTCTCCCACGACTATGTGACCATCAATGCCGAATACCGCACCTGAGCCCGCGGCCATGGCAGTGAACAAACTGATCCATGTGGCGGTAGCGGTAATCGTGCGTGATGGTCGGATACTGATCGCCCGGCGGCCGGAGCACGTACATCAGGGAGGATTGCTGGAATTTCCCGGCGGCAAGGTAGAGCCGGGAGAAACCGTACAGCAGGCCCTGGTGCGGGAAATCGCCGAAGAAACCGGGCTTCGGGTGCCGGCTGAAACGCTGGAGCCGGTGATTGGTATTCGCCATGACTACGGCGACAAGCACGTGTTTCTGGATGTCTGGCAGACCGCAGCGGCGGAAGGCGAAGCCGGGGGCAGGGAAGGTCAGCCGGTGTTCTGGCTGACCCCGGAAGAGTTGCGGGATGAAGACTTTCCTGCGGCGAACCGGCCGATCATCCGGGCCCTGAGACTGCCCAGGACTCTGCATATTACCGGTTCCCTGGCTGGGCCAGGCGAGGGTGAATGCCGGCTCGACCAGGCCCTGCAGCGGGTTACCGACGGCCTGGTAGTGCTAAGGGCGCCGGGGCTGGTTCCGGAGCAGTACCGGCGGCTGGTCTCGATGGCGCTGGCGCGCTGTTCCGGCTCATCGGTCGGGGTAATGCTCCATGGTGGACCAGCCCTGCTTTCGGAATTTGCGGAGGCCGACGGCCTGCATTTGCCCTGGCGTGAAGCTGAAAGGCTTTCAGGGCGCCCTGTAGCGGGTAATGTCCGGCTGGGTGTGTCTTGCCATAGTGCAGAGCAACTGAGCCAGGCAGAGCGCCTGGGAGCGGATTACGCGGTGCTGGGGCCGGTGTTGCCCACGGCCAGCCACCCTGGAGAACCAACCCTGGGCTGGGAGGGCTTTGAGCAACTGGTCGCGGCAGCCAGGCTGCCGGTCTACGCACTGGGCGGTATGCA
Source organism: Marinobacter sp. L-46 (assembly GCF_056859535.1). Lineage (NCBI taxonomy): Bacteria > Pseudomonadati > Pseudomonadota > Gammaproteobacteria > Pseudomonadales > Marinobacteraceae > Marinobacter > Marinobacter sp. L-46. Next base: position 40,331 of record NZ_JBSXOP010000036.1, on the reverse strand, counting down.
GCCCGGCCACATAGCAAAGGCCAGGGCCCTTGGCGGCCAGGGGATTGCCGGGATCGGTTTCTGGTGGTAACTGGGCCTTGCTGAAATAACCCATTGAATGACTGAGGCGGAAACAATCGTGAGCAAGCTGACTCATCTTGATGATAAGGGCGAAGCCCGGATGGTCGATGTAACCGACAAGGCCGTAACCGAGCGCGAAGCCCGGGCCGAGGCGACCATCCGTATGCAACCGGAAACCCTGCGTATGATCGTGGATGGCGAGCATCCGAAGGGTGACGTACTGGCCACTGCACGAATTGCCGGCATTATGGCGGCCAAGAGGACCCACGACCTGATTCCCCTTTGTCATGCGCTGAACCTTACCTCGGTGAAGGTGGAGCTGACCCCGGGGGAAGATGGCGCCTCGGTCCATATCCTGACCCGATGCAAGCTCTCCGGCCAGACCGGTGTCGAGATGGAAGCACTGACGGCTGCCAGCATCGCGGCCCTCACCCTTTACGATATGTGCAAGGCGGTGGACAAGGGGATGGTGGTTGATAACGTCCGTTTGCTTGAGAAAAAAGGTGGTCGTTCCGGTCACTGGGTTGCCGGCACTACGCCCGCCTAGTACCACCGTGATAGAATGCCCGCCCCATTTGTCAGAACCACGAGGAATTACAGTGGCTGTTCGTTACATTGAGACCTGCCGTTTGCCCACCCCGTTCGGTGTTTTCGACATGCACGGCTTTGAAGAGCCGGATACCGGCAAGGAGCATGTAGCGCTGACGTTGGGGGATATCAGCTCAGACAAGCCACTGCTGGCCCGTACCCACTCGGAGTGTCTGACCGGTGATGCCCTGTACAGCATGCGTTGTGATTGTGGCTACCAGCTGGAAGAAGCGCTGCGCAGTATTGCCCGGGAAGGTCGTGGCATTCTGCTGTACCTGCGTCAGGAAGGCCGGGGTATCGGCCTGCTGAACAAGATCCGGGCCTACCGGTTGCAGGATGAGGGCGCAGATACGGTCGAGGCGAACGAGCGGCTGGGCTTCGGGGCAGACCTGAGGGATTACAGCATGTGCAAAGACATGCTGGAGCATCTGGGCATTACCAGCCTGAGGCTGATGACCAATAATCCGAGGAAAGTGAAGGCGCTGGAATCTTACGGCATCCGGATTGCCGAGCGGGTGCCTTTGCATGTGGGCCGTAACCCCCATAACGAGCATTACCTGAATACCAAGCAAAGCAAGCTGGGCCACTGGTTTGAGACCCACCAGGACGACGACCCGGCCTGAATAATTGATTGCTGCGGGCAACCCGGGTTGCCCGCGTACCGGCTACCTGGTGGCGGTCAGCCCCGGGTAACCCAGTTGCTCCAGGCGCCGGGCGATGGCCTCGCGAATGCCTGCGGCATTCAGCCCGCACTCTTCCAGCAGTTCCTCGTGCTTGCCGTGCTCCACGAACCGATCAGGTAGACCCAGCTGCAGCACCGGCATGGTAACCAGGCTGGCGTTCAGGAATTCGGTCACTGCACTGCCGGCACCACCGGCAACCACGTTCTCTTCCAGGGTCACCAGCAGGTCATGCTGTTCGGCCAGTTCCAGCACCAGGGCTTCGTCCAGAGGTTTAACAAAGCGCATGTCGGCCACGGTGGCATCCAGGGCTTCGGCCGCTTCCAGTGCCGGTGTCAGCAGGGTGCCGAAATTGAGAATGGCCACCCGGCTGCCGTCCCGAACCCGTCGGCCCTTGCCGATGGGCAGCGCCTGCAGCTGTTGCTGGATGTCCGCGCCCGGGCCGGTGCCTCGGGGATAACGCACTGCCGCCGGGCCCTGGAATTCCAGGCCGGTGTGCAGCAACTGGCGGGTTTCGTTTTCATCCGACGGCGTCACGATCACCATGTTCGGGATGCAACGCAGGTAGCTGATATCGAAGGCGCCGGCGTGGGTGGGGCCGTCTTCGCCCACCAGGCCTGCCCGGTCGATGGCAAACAGCACATCCAGGTTCTGGATGGCCACATCGTGCACCAGCTGATCGTAGCCCCGCTGCAGGAAGGTGGAGTAAATGGCCACCACCGGCTTGGCGCCATCACAGGCCATACCGGCCGCCAGGGTTACGGCGTGCTGTTCGGCAATGGCAACATCGAAATAGCGCTCCGGAAAACGTTCGGAGAAGGCCAGCAGGTCTGACCCTTCACACATGGCCGGGGTAATGCCGACAACCCGCTCGTCCTGTTCTGCCGCATCACACAGCCACTGGCCGAAGACGTTGGCGTACTTGGGTTTGGGCGAGGCGGGTTTTACCGGCTCCGGTTTGCTGGCTGGCACCGGTTCGATCTTGTTGATGGCGTGGTAGCCTATCGGATCGGCCTCGGCCGGGGCAAAGCCCTTACCCTTGGTGGTTACCACGTGCAGGAACTGCGGGCCTTCCAGCTCGCGGATATTTTCCAGCGTTTCCACCAGCAGCGGCAGGTCATGGCCATCGATGGGGCCGATGTAGTTGAAGCCCAGCTCTTCAAACAGGGTGCCAGGTGCGATCATGCCCTTGAAGTGCTCTTCGGTCTTCTTGGCCAGCGCCATCAGGTGTGGCGTGCCTTTGAGTACTTTCTTGCTGCTGTCGCGAACCTGGTTGTAGGTGCGGCTGGCCAGCAGCTTGGCAAAGTAGTTGGACAGGCCGCCGACGTTGCGGGAGATGGACATGTCGTTGTCGTTCAGGATCACCAGCATGTCGGCATGCAGGTGGCCTGCGTGGTTCAGGGCCTCGAAGGCCATGCCTGCGGTCATTGCGCCATCGCCGATCACGGCAATGCTCTTGCGCCCGGTGTTTTGCATGCGGGCGGCAATGGCCATGCCCAGGGCGGCACTGATAGACGTGCTGGAGTGGCCCACACCGAAGGTGTCGTATTCACTTTCGGCCCGCTTCGGGAACCCGGCCAGGCCATCCTTGCGGCGGATGCTGCCCATCTGCTCGCGGCGGCCGGTCAGGATCTTGTGGGGGTAGGCCTGGTGGCCCACATCCCATACCAGCCGGTCTTCAGGCGTGTTGAATACAAAATGCAGTGCCAGGGTCAGTTCCAGAACCCCCAGGCCGGCGCCGAAATGCCCACCGGTCTGGCCCACCGACCAGAGCAGGAATGCTCGCAGCTCCCGGGCCAGTTGGGGCAGATCTTCCGGCGGAAGTTCACGCAGCTGGGCCGGAACTTCAATCCGGTCCAGTAGCGGAGTGTTGGGCCGCTGTGACGGGATTTCCCTGAAAATATATGTGTCCTGCATCAGCTCGGGTCTTTGTCGGAAAGATGAATTCTCTGGCGGGCATTATAAGGGAACAGGACAGGCTGTTTCATACTTCCCGGGCCAGTTGTTACAAAAAGGTATGTTGCGGCGATAATCCGGTCAGTGGTTCCGGCTGACCACATAGTCTGCCATGGCCCGCAACGGAGCGGCTTCTTCGCCAAACCCGTCCAGCGCCTGCTTGGATTGCTGCAGCAACGCCCCGAGCCGCTCCCGGGCACCGTCCAGCCCCAGCAGGGCCGGGTAGGTGGGCTTGGCCTTGGCGGCGTCCGAGCCCTGGCGCTTGCCGATGATTTCAGTGTCGCCCTCGATGTCCAGCAGGTCGTCCTGCACCTGGAATGCCAGGCCAAGGGCGCTGGCGTAATCCGACAAGGCACTCAGTTGCTGCTCGCTGACCCCCGGAGCGGTCAGGGCGCCCAGCCGCACGCTGGCTTCAATCAGCGCGCCGGTCTTGTGCCGGTGCATGGTTTCCAGCTGTTCGATGTTCAGCGCAAGGCCGACCGATTCAAGGTCAATGGCCTGGCCGCCCACCATGCCCTGATGGCCACTGGCCCGGGCCAGCTCGGCAATCATGCGAACCCGCTGGGTATCGGACAGTTGCGGGGCATCAGCGAGCAGCGTGAACGCCAGGGTCTGCAGGGCATCGCCGGCCAGGATCGCGGTAGCTTCGTCGAAGGCAATATGGGCTGTAGGCCGGCCCCGGCGCAGGTCGTCGTCATCCATGGCGGGCAGGTCATCGTGCACCAGCGAATAGGCGTGGATCAGTTCCAGTGAACAGGCCGGTGCCACGGCGGCATCTTCCGGGCTGCCCACTGCCCTGGCGGCGGCCAGGCACAGCGCCGGGCGAATCCGTTTGCCGCCTCCCAGCACGCTGTAGCGCATGGCTTCCTGCAGGCGGTCTGAAACCGAGGCCTGCTGGATGCCCTGGGCGAGCTCGTGGTCAATACGGGTACGGCAGTGTTCCAGGTAGGCGAGGGCCGGGGAAGTGCTGTCGGTCATCAGTTGCTGTCATCCGCGGAAAAGGGCCGGGTTTCCAGCGAACCATCGCTGTTCTGGACGAGTTGTTCCACCCGTTGCTCGGCGGATTTCAGGGCGCTCTGGCATTCCCGGGTGAGTTTTACGCCCCGCTCGAAAGCGGCCAGGGACTGCTCCAGCGACAGCTCGCCTTGCTCCAGGTCGCGAACCAGCTTTTCCAGTTCGTCCAGGGATTTTTCAAAGTCGGCAATGGATGTGCTGTTGTTGCTCTCGCCGGCCATGGGGCCCTCCGGGTCCGGTGTGTCAGAAATTGGGCGGATTATATCAGAGTCCCCGGGCTATCGCTGCCAGCTGAACTGACGTCGCTCAAGGGCGGCGCCGAACGGCCCCCAGAATTGTTCGGTTACGTGGATTTCGCCTTCCCGGGAGACTGTCACCACCGTGGTGGCCCGGGTGCCATAGTGCTCACCGGTAACGAAGGGCGCCGACAGAAATCGCTCGGTTTCGATGCCTACGCCGGTATCCGGCAGTTCGTGGTCCGGGGCCGGGCTGTTGTCCTGCAGCAGGGGAATCAGTTGCTGATGGAGTGCGCCGGCATCGCCGCCGGCCTGCTCGACACAGTGGCCCACGGCGGTGCGCAGGCGCAGCAGCTTCGGCCAGGGCGTCTGCAACAGGTGATTGCTCAGGCCGTACATGCCCCGGAATACCTGCCGGCCGGGATGGGCGTCCCGGTTACTGTAATACCAGCCGCCGGAGCCGGCCAGCGACACCAGGTTAAACCCGGCGTAGCGGCCGGGTTCGGAATTCAGCTGGTGTTGCAATTCCTCCCGTGGCCGGGCCAGTGCCAGCAGTGGCAGCTCACCCCGGCTGTGGCGACCGCTTTCGGTACTGCCTTCGCGCACGTTGGTAACCGCAGCCACCTGGCCGTCCGGAGAGATAGCCAGCCAGGTACCGCCGGATTCCAGGTCCCTGCCTGCCAGCACTTTTTGCCCGCGGGAATCCTGCCACCAATCCATGCCGGCAGTGGGGCGCCGGAAAAATTCATCCCGGTTGGCCGCCACCACCAGCGGGAAGCGGGGATTCTGGCCAACGGCGAAGGCAATCAGGCACATGGTTCAGGCGTTTCCTTTGGTTCGGGAGGCTGCAGATACAGTCAACTATGCGTATCATACCAGCCTGAAATCCTACCGGGACCCTTGAGACTCATGACCCTGTTCGGCGTATTTATTCTGTACCTGCTGCTCGGCGCCCTGGCCGGCACCATGGCGGGCCTGTTCGGCATTGGTGGCGGCCTGGTGATCGTGCCTGTGCTGATCTTCAGCTTCGGTTTTGTGGGCGTGAGCCCTGAAATCGCTGCGCATCTGGCCATCGGCACGTCCCTGGCCACCATCGTGTTCACCTCGATCAGCTCCATCCGAACCCACCACCAGCACCAGGCGGTGCGCTGGGAACTGTTCCGGCCCCTGACTGTGGGTATTGTCGGCGGTGCGGTGGTAGGGGCCTGGACAGCGTCTTTGCTGAGCGGGCCCGCCCTGGAAACCATCATCGGTGCCTTCGCTATCCTGGTGGCCCTGAAAATGATCCTGGAAGTGAACCCCAAGCCGGGCCGGGATGTGCCGGGAATAGCCGGCCTTGGCGTAGCCGGCGGCTTTATCGGCTGGGCCTCCGCCATTTTCGGGATTGGCGGCGGCACCATATCAGTGCCTTACCTGACCTGGTGTAACGTGAAAATGCAACAGGCGGTGGGAACCTCCGCCGCCCTTGGCCTGCCCATCGCCCTGGCCGGAGCCACTGCCAACATCTGGACCGGCTGGGGACACCCGGGTTTGCCGGAAATGAGCTTCGGCTTCATATATTTGCCAGCCCTGATCGGTATTGTGGTTACCAGCGTGTTCTTTGCCCGCATCGGCGCAAAGCTGGCGCACAAACTCGACGGCCGCCTGCTGAAGCGAATCTTTGCGATCGTTCTGATCATCGTCGGCCTCCGATTCCTGCTGAGCTGAGAGACATTCTATGCTGCAACACCCGCAATTTGACCCGGTGGCCATCGCCATCGGCCCACTCAAAATTCACTGGTATGGCCTGACCTACCTGCTCGGCTTTGCTGCCGGCTGGTGGCTGGGCCGCCTGCGCACCCGCAAGCCCTGGTCGCCCCTGCACGAAGAACAGGTGGGCGACATGCTGTTCTACCTGGCGCTGGGGGTCATCCTCGGTGGCCGCTTCGGCTACGTGGTGTTCTACAACTTCGACACCTTCCTGGCAGACCCGCTGTGGCTGCTCAGGGTCTGGGAAGGCGGCATGTCGTTCCACGGCGGATTGCTGGGCGTGATGCTGGCCATGTGGTGGTTCGGCCGCAAAACCGGGGCCGGCTTCTGGAAAATTGCAGACTTCGTGGCACCCCTGGTGCCGGTGGGGTTGGGTGCCGGGCGCATCGGCAACTTCATCAACGGCGAACTCTGGGGCAAGCCTACAGATGTGTCCTGGGGTATGGTCTTCCCCCAGGCACCGGACAGCCTGGCGCGGCACCCGTCCCAGCTCTACCAGTTCGCCCTGGAAGGCGTGGTGCTGTTCGCGTTGCTGTGGTGGTTCTCCTCCAAACCCCGCCCGAAAATGGCCGTCTCCGGCCTGTTCCTGGTGGGCTACGGCAGCTTCCGCTTCCTGACCGAATTCGTGCGCCAGCCAGACCCGCAACTGGGCTACCTGGCCTTTGACTGGCTCACCATGGGGCAGGTGCTCTCCACCCCCATGATCGCCGCCGGCGCCGCCCTGATGATCCTTGCTTACCGGAGAAACGCCCAATGAAAGCCTACCTCGACCTGATGCAAGACGTAGTCGACAACGGATTCGACAAAGGCGACCGCACCGGCGTAGGTACCCGCTCGGTATTCGGCCGACAAATCCGCTTCAACCTGCAGGACGGCTTCCCGCTGGTCACCACCAAAAAAGTGCACCTGCGCAGCATCATCTACGAATTACTGTGGTTCCTGAAAGGCTCCACCGACAACACCTGGCTGGCGGAACGCAAAGTCAGCATCTGGAACGAATGGGCCCTCGAAAACGGCGACCTGGGCCCCATCTACGGTAAACAATGGCGCAGCTGGCAATGCCACGACGGCCGCGTCATCGACCAGATCAGCGAAGTCATCGACCAGATCCGCACCAAACCCAACTCCCGGCGCCTGATCGTCTCCGCCTGGAACCCGGCAGAATTGCCGGACGAGTCCGTTAGCCCTCAGGACAACGTGCGTGAAGGCCGCATGGCACTGGCGCCTTGCCACTGCCTGTTCCAGTTCTACGTGGCCGACGGCAAACTCTCCTGCCAGCTATACCAGCGCAGCGCCGACCTGTTCCTCGGTGTTCCGTTCAACATCGCCAGCTACGCGCTGCTGACCCACATGATCGCCCAGCAGTGTGATCTGGAGGTAGGTGAATTCGTCCACACCTTCGGCGACTGCCACCTGTACAGCAACCACCTGACCGACGACATCGTATTCGAGCAGTTGAAGCGTGAGCCGCGGCCGCTGCCCAAGCTGGTCATCAAGCGTAAACCTGAATCCATCTTCGATTACGAACTGGAAGACTTCGAGTTCGAAGGCTATGAGCCATACCCGGTGATTAAGGCCCCTATAGCAATCTGAGTTCTAAAGACGGCATACGCTCAAGTTGGGGTGCGGGGGACAGGGTAAGGCTTTCCAAAAATTTGCGGAGCCATGGATGGCGGAGCAGAAGCGCCACATGGATGTGCCGCAAGGAGCGTTTTTTGGAAAGCCTTACCCTGTCCCCCGCTAAACCCAAGCAAGCGGTAAGCGGCGGCAGGGCATAATATGAGAGGTACAGAAGCGTGAGAAAGGCACTGATCGTAGCCATGGCCCGAAACCGGGTGATCGGCCGGAATAACCAGCTACCCTGGTATCTGCCGGGCGATTTGCGTTACTTCAAGCAGGCTACCATGGGTAAGCCCATCATCATGGGGCGGAAAACCTGGGATTCCATTGGCCGGCCGTTGCCCGGGCGCATGAATGTGGTGATATCAAGGAACGCAGACTGGCAGGCACCCGCGGGCACCGTTGCGGCGCCATCACTGGAAGCGGCACTGGTCAAAGCGGAAGCGCAGGCTGAGCTGGAAGGCGGAGACGAAGTAATGATCATCGGCGGCGGTCAGATCTACGCTGAAGCCCTGCCAATGGTCGACCGGATGTACATCACCCAGGTGCACGCCGAGGTAGACGGAGATGCATATTTTCCGGAAGTGAACTGGGACGAGTGGGAAGAAATCGGACGCGAAGACTTCTCCGCGTCAGACAACAATCCTTACGACTACAGCTTCGTAGTCTACCAGCGTAGCCGGTCAAGCTGACCGGCTAGCTGATCAGGCCTCAGCGCGGGGCGCGCTTGGGGCCCTTGGCTGCGGGCTTGCCGCCCTTGCCGGCGGGTTTGCCAGCTTTCGGGCCGCTCTTGCGGAAGCCCGGCTTGCCATCCTTACTGAACTTCTTGCCCGGGGCACCCTTACGGAAACCACCTTTGCCCGGAGGCGGGCCTTTGCGATCACGGCGGGGTGCGGCAGAAATCTCCGGCAGGGCTTCCGGCTGCTCCAGCGGTAGGGAATCCGGCTGGGAGGCTTCAAGCAGGCAGGCCAGGGCGCCGGCTACGGCCGCCATGTCCATGTCGTTACGCTCGGCAATCTCGTCCAGCAGGGCGATAGCCTTGCCAGAACGGGGATCGTTGGTGAAGCCCAGCAGCTGCTCTTCAAACTGTTCTACCCGCATTTTCTGCAGGGCAGCCGGTGACGGCAGCTGGTACGGTTCCATCGGGGAGTTGGTGGCCCGCTCCAGAGTACGCAGCCAGCTGCGCTCACGCGGAGTGACCAGCAGGATAGCCTTGCCGGTACGGCCGGCACGACCGGTACGACCAACACGGTGAATATACGCTTCAGTGTCGTAGGGCACATCGTAGTTGATAACGTGGGTAATCCGGGGCACGTCCAGGCCGCGAGCCGCTACGTCGGTGGCAATGATGATGTCTTTCTTGCCACGCTTGAGATCTTCAACGGTCTGCTCACGCTGGCGCTGGTTCAGGTCGCCGCTCAGGGGCGCCACAGCGTGGCCACGGGCTGACAGCTTTTCAGCCAGCAGGGTCGTTTCGGCCTTCGTGCGCACAAAGATAATGGAGGCGTCGAACGGCTCCACTTCCAGGATGCGGGTCAGGGCATCCAGCTTGCGCTCGGCATACACCGGCAGAACGAACTGGGAGATACGCTCAACCGTGCGGGTCTCGCTCTCGATTTTTACTTCAGTCGCGTTCTTCAGGTAGGTCTGCGCAACTTTCTTGATCTGCGGCGGCATGGTGGCCGAGAACAGGGCGCGCTGACAGGTATCCGGGGTTTTCGACAGAATCGCTTCTACGTCGTCGATAAAGCCCATACGCAGCATTTCGTCGGCTTCATCCAGCACCAGTGCCTTCAGGCTGCCCAGTTTCAGGGTGCCTTTGCGCAGGTGGTCGAGCATCCGGCCCGGGGTGCCCACAATAACCTGGGCGCCACGCTTGAGGCCGCGAATCTGCGGAGCAAAGTCCTGGCCGCCGTAAATGGGCAGTACATGGAAGTTGCGGAACTTGCTGGCGTAGGTCGTGAAGGCCTCTGCCACCTGGATGGCCAGCTCTCGTGTAGGAGCCAGTACCAGGATCTGGGGTTCAGCGATGTTGGCGTCGATGCGGCTCAGCAGCGGCAGGGCAAAGGCTGCGGTCTTGCCGGTACCGGTCTGGGCAACGCCCAACAGGTGGTTACCGGCCAGGAGGGCAGGGATGGATTGCGCCTGGATGGGCGACGGAGTTTCATAGCCAACAGCGGAAACGGCTTCCAGTACAGCTGGATCCAGCCCCAGTTCGGCAAAAGACAATTCTGACATGAATGTACTCGGTATTCGGAGGGTATTGCACCGCAGGGCAGTGCGTGATTTTTAAACATTATAGTCGTTTTGTCGCTGCTTTAATATGAATAATGCCGGTTTGGTGGTAGGTAGTTGCCGGGGCAAGGTTATTGCGGGCGTGTTGCGATTGGTGCAGTCTATGAGGTTTGCATACTAACCAACTGGAAAACAAGTCTATGACCTTTGATCAGCTGCTGGCCGAAGTGCGCCAGGATGGCACAGTGACCCTTCCTTCTGACTGGGCTCAGGGGCGCGCCACGTTTGGCGGCCTGGTTGCGGCCCTCGCATTTGATGTGATGGCAGCAAAGGTAGCGGATGGCCGGGCTATGAGGGCCCTGCAGGTATCCTTTGTCGGGCCGGTGGAGCCCGGCGTGCCGGCGCAGTTTGAGGCCGAACTGTTGCGCGAAGGCAAGGCCGTTTCGCAAGTACAGGGGCGGATTCTGCAGAATGGCGAGCCTCGCCTGGTCTGCCTGGCCAGCTTCGGCGGAGACCGGGAATCGGCCATTCAGGTGGAGCCGCTTCCGGCGCCTGAAGCCAGGCCGGTCGACCAGTGTCAGGGGCTGCCCTACATCAAGGGCATGACTCCGGAGTTCACCCAGCACATCGAGATGCGCTGGGCGTTCGGCAATTTGCCGTTTTCCGGTAAGGGTGGTCGCGAAATGGGCGGCTGGATGCAGTTCCGGGAAGCTCCGGAAGTGTTTACCGATGCCCACATTGTTGCGCTGGTAGATGCCTGGCCACCGGCGGTACTGCCGCACCTGAAAGATCGTGCGCCGGCCAGTTCCCTGAGCTGGGCGCTGGAAATTGTGCATCCCCGGCCGGTGATCAATCCCGGTGACTGGCTGCTGTACCGGGCCACCATTGACCAGGCGGGAGCGGGTTACGGCCACACCCATGCCGGTATCTGGACGGCCAGCGGTGAGCTGGTGGCGCTGAGCCGGCAGACGGTTACCGTGTTCGGATAAGCCTGGAGCGGGCGTCAGGCCGCCATCTCGGCCTTCAGGGCGTCCAGTATCACCCGGGCAAACTGGCGGGGTGAATCTTCCTGCAGGAAGTGACCGCCACTGAGGGTAATGTGGGGCTGGCCGAAAGCGCCGGGAATGCGGCGCTGCATCAGCCGGTCTCCGCCCCGGGTAATCGGGTCACTGCTGCTGAAGCAGGTAATAAACGGCTTGCGCCATTTTTCCAGTATCCGCCAGGCTTCCCGGTTCGCTGCGCTGGACGGGTCTGCGGGCGAGGTGGGCACCAGTTTCGGAAAGGCCCGTGCCCCGGCTTTGTGGCGGGCGTCCGGAAAGGGGGCTTCGTAGGCGGCCAGTTCGCCGCTGGACAGGGTTCTCTCGGTGCCCAGCTGGATGATCCGTGCTACGGGAAACCAGGGGCTGTGGCTGGCAAAGGCTTTCCAAAGACGGAATGCCGGGGGCACCGGCGCTTCTCCGGTGGGCAGCATTCCGTTACCGACAATAATGCGGCTGAAGCGCCGGTGGTTTTCTGCAGCCAGTCGCAAGCCCAGCAGTGAGCCCCAGTTCTGGCATACCAGCGTGATATTCCACAGGTCCAGCTCTTCGGCCCACCGGGTCAGCCAGTTTACGTGGTTGTCCGAGGTGTAGTCTGCGGTGTCGACAGGTTTGTCCGATTTTCCGAAACCGACGAGGTCCGGGGCCAGTACCCGGTGCCCGGCATCGGCGACCACGGGGATCATGTGCCGGTACAGGTACGACCAGGAAGGCTCACCGTGCAGCATCACTACCGGTGCCGCATTTTTCGGGCCTTCATCCACGAAGTGCATTCGCAGGCCCGGTTCGACATCCAGATAGTTGGGGGAGAAAGGGTAATCCGGGAGGCCTGCGAAGCGGGCTTCGTCAGTTCTCAGAATACGCATGCCATCGACTGTCCTGACTGATAGGTTGCGCGATTGTCGCGGTGACAATGTTCAGTCTTCAGGATAATGCAGATGGAATGTTGCTGTGTTTGAGTTCGGTAACAGAGCGTTGCAGCTTTGAATCAGGACGCTATATCGAACAGGCGCTCGGGGTTGTCGACTTGCGCGAGGGCGTCGTCACAGCAGTTGACGGCACCGCAGTCGTCGGCCGAGCACAGGCCGATGGTGTCGCAGCAGATGTCCTGGTGGTTGTCGCCCTGGTTCCGGAAAATCCGGGCCCGGGACAGGATCGAGCGGCAATGGCCGCACAGTAGCGTGGGTACTGCGCTTCTTTCTGCCAGAAAGGCATTGAAGTGTTGATGTTGAGTCATAAGAAATCCTCCTGATCTACCTACCATAGGGACGCTTTGTGACAATTCAAAGTCTGCCAGCGGGCGTTCCATGGTTCGGGTTCAGCAGTTATACGTATCAGGCGTCAGGATCGACTACCGGGCGGCGGTTGGAACGTTTGTCGTCCCAGTCCAGGTCTTTCGGGTCGTACCAGCCCAGCCGGTCGGTTACCTTGCGCCGGGTGAACTCGGAAAGCGTGGGCCAGAGTTCCTGGAAGTCTTCCAGCCCTCTTTCCCGTTGCCGTAACTGCTTGCTGGCCAGCCGGCTGATGGTGCGGGGCAGGTGCAGGGCTTCGCCGAGTTGCCCGGGCACCAATACCTCCTGCCCCATCACTTTCCGGCGATGGGTGCGGGCGGCCAGCACCTTCTGCAGTTCGGTGGCAGCCTCAAGGGCGGTTTCGATGGTAAAGCTATCGGGATCCAACAACATGGCCTGTTTATTTGCTGTTCGATAACCTGCCACTATAACGTGAATCCGGCTACAGTGGCCACGCTCTCGTGGTAGTCTGCGGGGCTGGAAAACCGGTTCGCCGGGAACGTCATTGCTTCAGGAATGTTTGATATGTACGCAAAACTCGAGACACGGACCTTTCTGGCCATGCTGGTGGGGGTGTCGTTTGCTTTTATCTGGCTGATGAAGCCGTTTTTCGGGCCGATTTTCTGGGCCGTGGCCATTGCCCTGATTTTTCACCCGGTCCAGCAACTGCTGGTCAGGCGCCTGGGCGAGCGCCCCAACATCAATGCCCTGATCACCCTGATGATCTGCATGATTATCGTGGTGATTCCGGTGCTGTTTCTCGGGACTGCGCTGATTGCCGAAGGCGTTGGCATCTACCAGAAAATCCAGGAAGGGGAAATCCGGCCGGGGGAATACATTGACCAGGTGAATCGGTCATTTCCGGCCATTCAGGCTTTCCTGGCCCAGTTTGACATCAACTTCGGTGAACTTCGGGATCGTGCGGTGAGCGCCATTCTGGGCGGCAGTCAGTTCCTGGCCAAGCAGGCCCTGGGCATTGGCCAGAACACCTTCCAGTTTTTTCTGGGGCTGGCGCTGATGGTTTACCTGGCATTTTTCCTGCTGCGGGACGGCCATAAACTGGTTGAGTTGCTGATCAAGGCGTTGCCGCTCGGGGATGAGCGTGAGCGGCTGTTGTTTGCCAAGTTTGCCGAGGTTACCCGGGCTACCGTGAAGGGTAACCTGCTGATTGCCATTATCCAGGGTGCGCTGGGGGGGCTGATCTTCTGGGCCCTGGGTATTACCGGCGCCTTGCTGTGGGGGGTGGTGATGGCGATTGTCTCGCTGCTGCCGGCCGTGGGGGCAGCGATTGTGTGGGTGCCGGCAGCGGTCTACCTGGCAGCCGTTGGCGATATCATTCCGGCGATCATCCTGACGGCGTTTGGCACCGTTGTGATCGGCCTGGCCGACAACCTGCTGCGCCCGATACTGGTGGGCCGGGACACCAAGATGCCGGATTACCTGGTGCTTCTGTCCACACTCGGTGGCATCGTGCTGTTCGGCATCAATGGCTTTGTTATGGGGCCACTGGTGGCAGCGCTGTTTATGGCGTTCTGGGGGATTTTTATCCGGGAGTTCGGCGAAGAGGCGCATGCTTCCCGGCCAGAATGTGAACCAGGTAGCAAGGATGAGGATTAGCTTGTGCTAGGGTCGGGTTAATGCCCTCGACCGTGGAGATGGGCGCCGCATTACCCTAATAACAAGATATTCAAGCGATATCAGGAGTAAGCCGGTGTTTACCACGAAAACTGCCAGCCATCCATTGCACAAACTGGTCCTCGCTGCGGGAGCCGTTGCGCTCCTTGGCACTGCCTCTTTGTCCCACGCCAATGATGTTGTCGCACTAAAGCACGCTTTATATGGCGCCGGGTACGATATAAACAATGTGAACCCCAAACTGGATGAACATACCCGGGCCGAGTTAACCCAATATCAGGAAGATCAGGGGCTGGAAGCCAGCGGTACCCTGAATGAAGAAACCAAGAAGGCGCTCGGGATGGTGGTCGTTGCAGAGGCTGCTCCCGAATCCAGGGCGCCCGCTCAGGCAGCTGCGAAGCCGGAAAGTGAGCCGCAGCCTGAAGCTGCCGAGCAAGCTGAAGAAAAGGATGACGAAGACGAAGCCTGGTCGCTCTGGTAATCCCGGCCTGGCTGCTTTGGCCAATGTCATAAAAAAGCCCGCAGGCCTGGCAGCTTGCGGGCTTTTTGTTTAAGGCCTGTCGGGATCAGTCCAGCTTGGACAGGTCCCGTACCGCGCCTTTATCTGCGCTGGTGGCCAGCAGGGCGTAGGCCTTGAGTGCCGCCGATACCTTTCGGGGACGGGAGTTTTCCGGTTTCCAGCCCTTGGCATCCCGCGCTTCGCGGCGCTTCTGCAGCTCGTCGTTGCTGACCTGCACATTGATGCTGCGGTTCGGGATGTCGATCAGGATAGTGTCGCCTTCCTCGATCAGGCCGATAGCGCCGCCGGCAGCCGCTTCCGGAGACGCATGGCCGATGGACAGGCCCGAAGTACCGCCAGAGAAGCGGCCGTCAGTCAGCAGGGCGCATTCCTTGCCCAGTCCCTTGGATTTCAGGTAACTGGTTGGGTAGAGCATTTCCTGCATGCCGGGGCCACCTTTCGGGCCTTCGTAGCGAATGATGACCACGTCGCCTGCCTTCACTTCGTCATTCAGGATACCGGCCACGGCCGTATCCTGGCTCTCGAAGACCTTGGCCTTGCCTTCGAATACGAAGATGCTTTCGTCTACACCGGCGGTTTTTACCACGCAGCCGTCGACTGCGATATTGCCGAACAGTACGGCCAGGCCGCCTTCGGACGAGTAGGCGTTTTCGACGGAACGGATACAGCCGTTCTCACGGTCACCGTCCAGGCTCGGCCAGCGGGTGCTCTGGCTGAATGCGGTCTGGGTGGGAATGCCGGCCGGGCCGGCCTTATAGAATTCCACCACTTCACCGGTGGGGGAGCGCATGATGTCCCACACTTCCAGGGCTTCTTTCATGGTCTTGCTGTGTACGGTGGGCAGATCGGTGTTGATCAGGCCGCCGCGCTCCAGTTCACCCAGAATGCCCATGATGCCGCCGGCGCGGTGCACATCTTCCATGTGGTACAGGGGCGAGTTCGGGGCCACTTTACACAGCTGCGGTACCTTCCGGGACAGCCGGTCGATATCGGCCAGGGTGAAGTCCACCTGGCCTTCCTGGGCTGCTGCCAGCAGGTGCAGGATGGTGTTGGTGGAGCCGCCCATGGCAATGTCCATGGTCATGGCATTCTGGAACGCTTCCATGGAGGCAATGCTGCGGGGCAGCACGCTGGCATCGTTCTGCTCGTAGTAGCGCTTGGCGTTTTCCACAATCTGGCGGCCGGCGTTCAGGAACAGCTGCTCGCGGTCGGAGTGGGTTGCCAGCAGCGAGCCGTTGCCCGGAAGGGCCAGGCCGATGGCTTCGGTCAGGCAGTTCATGGAGTTGGCGGTGAACATGCCGGAGCAGGAGCCACAGGTGGGGCACGCGCTGCGTTCGTATTCTTCCACCATCTCGTCGGTGGCGGTCGGATCAGCCGCGATCACCATGGCATCTACCAGGTCCAGCTTGTTCTCGGACAGCTTGGTTTTACCGGCTTCCATGGGGCCGCCGGAAACAAAGATCGTCGGAATATTCAGGCGCAGGGCGGCCATCAGCATGCCCGGGGTGATCTTGTCGCAGTTGGAAATACACACCAGCGCATCGGCACAGTGGGCGTTGGCCATGTACTCTACGGAGTCGGCAATGATCTCCCGGGAGGGCAGGGAATACAGCATGCCGTCGTGGCCCATGGCGATACCGTCGTCTACGGCGATGGTGTTGAATTCCTTCGCCACACCACCGGCGGCTTCGATTTCGCGACAGACCAGCTGGCCCAGGTCTTTCAGGTGCACGTGGCCGGGCACAAACTGGGTGAACGAGTTGGCAACGGCGATAATCGGTTTGCCGAAATCGTCATTTTTCATACCGGTGGCGCGCCAGAGCGCACGGGCTCCAGCCATGTTGCGGCCGGCAGTTGAGGTGTGGGAACGATACTGGGGCATGGTGTGCTGCTCTCTCCCTTGATTTTGAACGGACTAAGCGAAACCGAGAGGATAACAGATTCCGTGCCCCTCACATGGCTGTTTTCCCGATCGGTGTTTACAATAAACCTTCAGCCCGCAGGCTGAATTCCATAAAACCAACCAAGAGCCATTCCCACAGTGACTGACTCACTTTCCAGCGTGCCGCTGTTTCCGCTCAATTCCATCATCCTGCCCAAGGGGCGTATTCCCCTGCAGCTGTTCGAGCCCCGCTACATCGATATGCTGACCCGCTGCCTGAAAGAGCAGCAGGGCTTTGTGGTGGTGCTTTTGCAGGATGGCGACGAGGTTGGCCGCAAGGCCCTGTTCCACGATCAGGGCACCTATGTGCGGATTATCGACTTTCAGCAGCTGGAGAACGGCTTGCTGGGTATCACCGTTGAAGGCGACACCAAGGTGCGGGTAGTCCGCAACTGGCAGCAGGAAGACGGTTTGCACATGGGGGATGCCGAGCCGCTGGAGCCGGAGCAGCAGGTTGATATACCGGACCGGCACTATGAATTGCCGGCGGTTCTGCAGGCCCTGTTCCGGCATCCGGTGGTGAAGGATCTGGGCATGGATGTCGATTTTGAGGATGCCCGTGAGGTGGGCTGGCGGCTTACCGAGCTGTTGCCCCTGGACAAGTCCGAGAAGCAGCAGCTGGCGGAGTGCCGGGATCCGGTCGAACGCCTGGACCGGTTGCAAGCGCTGCTGGACATCCTTGAACAAGGCGCCTGAAACCGGTCAGGGCGTCACAGGCTGCGGCGAGTAGGCCAGAACGGCACCGTCCCAATGGCTGGCCATGTAAACGGCGGTGAATGCCAGCCACAGGCCCAGCGCTGCCCAGGTGAACGGATCCGGGCTCAGGGGCACGCGATCATATCGGCTGTAGCTGGCGCGGATAACCCCGGTAATGGCCAACCCCAGGAACAACCCTCCCAGAACATCGGTAAACCAGTGTACCCCCAGATACAGCCGGCTCAGGGCTACCGGCAGCAATGGCAGTGACAGCAGCACGTAGCTTTGCCAGCGTTGCCGTTGCCGGCTTTCCGCCGCAATGAAGCTGGCGCACAGGGTTACCAGCACCGTGGCCCCGGCAGTGTGGCCGCTGGGAAAGGCCCCTGAAGATGGCGGGAGCATCACTGTATCGGGCCGTGGTATGCCGAAGCCGGCTTTCAGTAACCAGATGCTCCCGCTGGCCAAAATGGCGGCTGCGGCCACGTGGATAGCGGCGGCATAGTAGCCGCGAAATACCAGCACCAGAAACCCGAGCACGGCGGCGACAATCAGTACCGGTGGGTCTCCGGCCAGGGTAAAGGCAACCATCGGCAAATCCAGCAGCGGCTGGCGCAGCAGGGCAAACCAGGCCAGCACCTGTTGGTTCAGTTCATACAGTTTGCTGCTGACCGGCACCACCTGAGCCAGGATCAGGAACAGCGCCAGGGCTGTAACGGACATCATCAGGGACGGCAGCGGGAATTCGCCACGGCGGGCCGGCCGCTCGCTGGTGTACAGCCGCCAGAACCGGTGGGTTGCATCGTAGCGGGCCATGGTGGTTTCCAGCCACCGGTACGGGCGGCTGCCTTCTCCCAGGCCCAGTCGCATTTGCAGCAGGATCAGGTAAACCACCAGCAGTACCCCAAAGCTGACTCCGAGCACCAGGTAGAAGTGAGGTGGCGGCTTGATTTCGCTGGCCAGTGCCGTGCCTACGGTGAACCCGGGCAGGATATACACCAGTGCCCACCCCACGGCTGACAGCAGGTTAAAGGTAATGAAGGTGCGCCAGGGCATGTGCAGTGCGCCTGCCACCATGGGAATGATAGGGCGTATCGGGCCCACGAATCGCCCGATGATGACGCTCTTGCCGCCATGGGCCCGGAAGAAGGTTTCTCCCTTCGCAATCAGGCCGGGGTAACGGCTCAAAGGCCACACGGCGTCGAGTCGTCCTTTGAGTAGCCGGCCGATGGAGAAGCTCAGGACATCGCCGGCAACGGCGCCCAGGCCGGCCCAGATCAGGGCTTCGGACAGGGGAATGCCGGTTTTTCCGGCCAGGGCGGCAAAGGCAAACAACATAGCCACGCCCGGCACGATGATGCCGGCGATAGCCAGGGAT
Organism: Marinobacter sp. L-46; assembly: GCF_056859535.1. Lineage (NCBI taxonomy): Bacteria > Pseudomonadati > Pseudomonadota > Gammaproteobacteria > Pseudomonadales > Marinobacteraceae > Marinobacter > Marinobacter sp. L-46. The sequence goes on along the minus strand of NZ_JBSXOP010000036.1, from coordinate 21,696 downwards.
TCAATCAGCGCCGTGGCAAACAGGGCGAACACCAGCCAGCCCGGGTTGCCAGCTACCCAGGTGGTCAGCTCAGTGAACCAGCTCCCGGTCATGCCCGGACCGGCTCTCCCGGGGTGAACCAGGCGGAATCAGCCCCGTGTTTCCTGGCTTCCAGCATGGCATTGGTTGCCCGCTGGCGAAGCAGCTCGGTGCTGGTATCGCCATTGCCCCGTGTAGTACAGCCAAGGCTTACGGACACCTTGCCGGTTTCCGGCCAGTCCCGTTCGGCGATGGTGCGGCGGATGCGTTCGGCAATGACCCGCAGGCCTTCTTCCGGGGTGAATGGCAGGATCAGGAAAAACTCGGAATCCTGCAGGCTGTACAGGGAGTCTCCCGCCCGGATGGTTTCGAACAGTTGCCGGGTAATCTGGCTCAGCAGGCGGTTCAGGCCGCGCTTACCGTGCAGGTCGCGGATCTGGTCGTGGTGGTCCAGGCTCAGGCTGATGACCGACAGCGGGTGGCCGGTGGCAATGGCCCGGCTGATTTCCTTTTGCAGGGTTTCATCCAGGAAGCGGGCATTGTGGGCGCCGGTGATCGGGTCGGTAATGGCCAGGTCCTGGGCGGACTGGGTCATGTGGTCGTAGTGCCAGACATAAAGCGCGGTGACGGCGGCCAGCAACAGCAGCCCCGCACTGGTGATAACGGCATCGGTTACAGGGTTGCCGAGCCAGGTCGCGGCAATCACCGGTAGCAGTAGCAGGGCGCACAGCGCCAGCCCCTGCCGAAGGGGCAGGATTAGCAGGTTGAGCACCAGCAGGGGCATGGCCCAGTGGCTGATGCCGGGTGCGTTCATGGTCAGAACGGCCGCCACCAGGCCACTGTTCAGGCCGGCCAGGATGATCAGGTGGCCCGGTGCCGAAAGCTGGTGGCGACGGCAGAAGTAGGTATACACCAGCCCGGCCAGCAGCAGGGCGGTCATTGCCAGGGCCAGGTAAAACAGTTGGTAGAAGCCGTAGCGCAGGTTCTGCAACGCCAGGACGGAAATAACCAGGGCTGTCAGGCTGTAGGCGGCGCTGTGGCTCCAGGTACGCAGGCGGGTTTCGGTCATTGAGCGTTGGCCTCCGGTTCCTGTTTGCCCGGAAGGTCGGGCGGCAGCGGGTTGCTGAAGGTCTGGGTGCGATTGCCACCCTGTTGCTGGGCCCGGCGCAGGGCGTTGGCCACGCTTTGCTGCAGGCTGTCGGCATCATCGCCAATGTTCAGGCCGGCGACGCCGGTGCTGACGGTGAGTTTCAGGCCGTGAGACTCCATCAATTTATCAAGTCCCTGGCGGATGAGGTCTGCCTTCTTTGCGGTTTCGGCGGTATTTGCGCCCGGCAGAATCGCCAGGAATTGCAGGTCGGCCACCCGGTAATAGGTATCGAAGTCCCGTAACTGGGAATGCAGGTAACGGCCGATTCTGGGCAGGATAGCGCGGATGTCTTCGTCCGGGTCGCTGTCACTCAGATGGGTGTCGAGGCCGATCATCATCACCGACAGGTTGGTGCCCTCCCGTTCGCTGCGCTGGATTTCCTTGTGCAGGTCCGCCGACAGGTACTCCCGGCTGGCGGCCTGGGTGAGCTCGTCGGTGCGGCGCAGTGGCGCCAGCTGGCGGGACTTGTATTCCCGCAGGAACACCAGGATGCCGGCCAACAGCGTGGTCAGTACAAACGCGCTGACCATCTGGTGGCGGTCTGGCAGGTTGACCAGCCATTGGGCGCTGGACAGTACGAGGACCAGCAGAACCAGGGTCACCGGTGCCGCCAGGTAAACCGGGAGCAGGGCGAAGGTGGCCAGCGGCAGGGCATAGAGCCAGTGGCTTAGTGACCACGGCCCCAGCCACAGGGCGGCAATAAGCGCCAGGGCCAGGGCGCCGAGGAAAAAATACCTCAGTTGTGGCCATGGCAGTTTGCCCTGTTGATTGTTCAGGGGGCTGCCTGCCAGGCACAACCCGGCCGCAGCCGCCGCAGAAGCCGCCGCAAGGGGTTCGCCAAGCAGCACACTCAGGGCGCTGGTTAGCGCCAGGGCGGCACAACCGGCTTTGGTGAGGGTGCTGGGCAGGAATTTTTCGGCCGACTGGGGCATGGAACCTCTGTCCTTCGCTGGCACATCCATTGAATATTGAAAGCAGTGCAGCGGTATAATAGTCGTTTGGGGTGCGGACTTGAAACGGGAAAGGTAAAGTAACCGCCCGGTTTTGGAATCAGCTAGCAGAATAAAAGGTATATCGATGGATGTTGCAGCCTATATGGCGGAGCTTGGCCAGCAGGCCAGGGTCGCCTCAAGAGAAGTCGCCCGTTCGGCAACCGCAGTGCGCAACCAGGCCCTGCTGGCGACAGCGGAAGCGCTGGATGCGGCGCGCCAGGCACTGGCAGAGGCTAACCGCAAGGACCTGGAAAACGGCCGGGCCAATGGCCTGGACGAAGCCATGCTGGACCGCCTTGAGCTGACGCCGGCCCGTATCGACACCATGATTGAAGGCCTGCGCCAGGTGGCAACCCTGCCGGACCCGGTGGGCGAAATCACCGATATGACCTATCGCCCCTCCGGTATCCAGGTGGGCAAGATGCGCGTTCCGCTGGGCGTTATCGGCATCATCTACGAATCCCGGCCGAATGTGACGGTGGAGGCGGCCAGCCTTTGCCTGAAGTCCGGCAATGCCACCATTCTGCGCGGTGGCTCCGAGGCCATCCATTCCAACCAGGCGATTGCCGAATGCCTGGCCACCGGCCTGGCGGCCGCCGGGCTGCCGGAAACCGCTGTGCAGGTGGTGAAAACCACGGACCGCGCCGCGGTGGGCGAGCTGATCACCATGCCCCAGTACGTGGATGTGATTGTGCCCCGGGGTGGCAAGGGCCTGATCGAGCGCATCAGCCGGGACGCGCGGGTGCCGGTGATCAAGCACCTGGACGGCGTGTGCCACGTGTACATCGACAGCCATGCCGACCCTGAAAAAGCCTTGAAGGTTGCGGTCAACGCCAAGACCCACCGTTACGGCACCTGCAACACCATGGAAACCCTGTTGGTGGACCAGGAGGTGGCAGACGATATGTTGCCCCTGCTGGCGGCCGAATTTGCCGCAAAGGGTGTGGAGTTGCGGGGCTGTGAGCGTACCTGCGCGATTCTTGAAGGCATCAGTGCCGCCACCGAGGACGACTGGCACGAAGAGTACCTGGCGCCGATTCTTGCGGTGCGAGTGGTCGACGGCCTGGATGGCGCCATCGAGCACATCAACCGGTACAGCTCCCAGCATACCGACAGCATCATCACCGAGAACTACACCCGGGCCCGCCGGTTCCTGACCGAGGTGGACTCCAGCTCGGTGATGGTCAACGCTTCCACCCGCTTTGCGGACGGTTTCGAATATGGCCTGGGGGCTGAAATCGGCATTTCCACCGACAAGATCCACGCCCGTGGCCCGGTTGGCCTGGAAGGCCTGACTTCCCAGAAATACGTGGTATTCGGCGACGGCCACATCCGGGCCTGATGCCATGCATGTAATCTACGGTGGCACCTTTGACCCCATCCACCACGGACATCTCCGGCTGGCGCTGGAGGTATCCGATGCCCTGGCGGTGGATCGGGTTCACCTGGTGCCCTGTCATATTCCTCCCCACCGGGGCGACACGGGGGCGACCTCTGCCCAGCGGCTCGAGCTGATCCGCCTGGCCATTGCCGGCGAAGAACGCCTGCGGGTGGATGACCGTGAACTTCAGCGGGCCGGTGCCTCTTATACCGCAGACACTTTGCGCCAGCTCCGGCAGGAACTGGGTGCGGAGGCGCCCCTGGTCATGGTCGTGGGTACTGATTCCTTTGCCGGCTTTGACCGCTGGCAGGACTGGCAGCAGATTCCCGAACTGGCGCACATTGTGGTGGTACGCAGGCCCGGCGCTGAGCTGCCTGAAAACAGTGGTGCGGCACACTTGCTTGCGGGCCGGCGCGCTGCCGGTGCGGCCAGTTTGCGGGAGAGCCCGGCTGGCCGGGTACTGGAGCTGGATCCGCCGCTGCTGGACATCTCGGCAACCGGCATTCGGGAGCGCATTGCAACCGGCCGTTCTCCCCGATACCTGATGCCCGATGCCGTGTGGCAGAGAGTGCAGGCACTGGGCCTTTATGGTTCCGGCAGCGCCGACGGTTTTTAGGAGTTATCCACAGCCGGCTTTGATGCTACAATCGCGGCTGAATATCACTTATCGGGCGGCCGCTCCGGCCAGAGCCCGGAAAACAGGGTAATTATGCAGGCAGAACAACTGAAAGATCTGGTCGTAAACGCTCTTGAAGAGGTCAAGGCACAGGATATCAGCGTGATTGATGTCCGTGATCGCACCAGCGTGACCGACTTTATGGTTCTCGCATCGGGTACTTCCAACCGTCACATCAAATCCCTTGCCGATTCCGTGGTTATCGAAGCCAAGGAGCAGGGTGTGCGCGCCAACAATGTTGAAGGCGGTGCCGGTAGTGACTGGATTCTGGTAGATCTGGGCGATGTGGTGGTTCACGTGATGATGCCTGCTACCCGCGAATTCTACGATCTGGAGCGCTTCTGGCGTGATGCTCCGGACCTTGGTGCAGCGGGCAGCGAGTAACCATGCGCCTGCGTCTGATCTGTGTCGGGCAGAAAATGCCCGACTGGGTCAGTGCGGGGTACAACGACTACGCCCGCCGGATGCCTCCGGAGTTGCCCCTCGAACTGACTGAAATCCCCATGGCCCATCGCGGCAAGAATCCGGATATTCCCCGGTTGATGCAGCGTGAAAGCGACGCCATCCTGTCGGCAGTGGGTCAGCGTGACCGCGTGATTGCGCTGGAAGTGGGTGGCCGGCCCTGGTCCACCGAGAAACTGGCGAGCCAGCTGGAAAACTGGCAGCAGGATGGCCAGGATGTCTGCTTTCTGGTGGGCGGCCCCGATGGCTTGGCTGACGCCTGCCGCAACCGTGCCGACCAGCAATGGTCACTTTCCCCCCTTACCCTGCCGCACCCGCTGGTGCGTATCGTCCTGGCCGAACAACTGTACCGGGCCTGGTCCATCACCCGTAACCACCCCTACCACCGGGCATAGGGCTGCCAATGGCCTGGGGCGAATTCAAGGACACCGTAGCAGAGCGCCGACTGTTCCAGCGCCGGGCACTGGTTATGCTGGTGCTGGTTATGCTTGCGTTGGGTGGTTTGCTGGCGCGGATGTACCAGTTACAGATCGTCGAGCATGAAATCTATACCACGCTGTCTGACAAGAACCGGGTGCAGGTGCAGTCGGTCCCGCCTCCCAGAGGGCTGGTTTACGACCGCAATAACCTGCTGCTGGCGGAAAACCGGCCGGTGTTCAGCCTGACCCTGGTGCCCGAGCGGATTGGCAGCATGGATGAAACCCTGGCCCGGCTGACGGAAATCCTGAGTATTTCCGATGAAGACATTGAACGCTTCCAGCGCCGGCTGAATGAACCGCGCCGCCCGTTCCAGGAAATCCCCCTGAGTTACGACCTGAACGAAGAGGAAATCGCCCGGATGGCGGTACACCGGCACCGGTTCCCCGGTGTCGAGGTCAAGGCCGAACTGGTTCGCTATTACCCTCACAGTGAGTTGACCGCCCATGCCCTGGGCTATGTCGGCCGTATTAACCGGAATGAACTGCAGCGCATTGATCCGGTGAATTACGCCGGCACCAACTACATCGGCAAATCCGGTGTGGAGCGATTCTATGAAAAAGTGTTGCACGGCAAGGTGGGGTACCAGCACGTAGAAACCAATGCCCGGGGGCGGATACTCCGGGTGCTGGAACGGGAAAACCCGGTACCCGGGGAAGACCTGCAGCTGCACCTGGATTTGCGCCTGCAACGCAAGGCCCACGAATTGCTGGAAGGCCGGCGTGGCGCCATCATTGCGATCGAGCCCGCCACCGGCGGCATCCTGGCTCTGGCCAGCGTGCCCGGCTTCGATGCCAACAAGTTTGTGACCGGTATCAGTGTTAAAGACTACCGGGATCTGAGTGAAAGCATCGACAAGCCCCTGTTCAACCGGGCCCTGCGTGGCCAGTATCCCCCCGGCTCCACCATCAAGCCCATGATGGCCGTGGCTGCCCTGGACAGTGGCGTAACCACCCGCGAGCGAACCATCTGGGACCCGGGCTATTTCCAGCTCAAGGAAAGCGGTCGACGCTACCGGGACTGGAAACGAACCGGGCATGGCTGGGTAGACCTGATGGATTCCGTGGCGGAGTCCTGCGATGTGTATTTTTATCAGATAGGCGTCGAAATGGGTGTCGACGTGATGTACGACTACCTGTCCCGCTTCGGGTTTGGTGAAGACGCCACCCTCGACGTCGCCGGGGCCCTCAGTGGTCTGCTGCCGTCCCGGGACTGGAAGCGGGCGGTCCGCAGTGAACCCTGGTATCCGGGGGATTCCGTCAATATGAGTATCGGCCAGGGCTTTTTCCTGGCTACACCCCTGCAACTGGCGACCGCCACGGCCCTGATTGCCAACCGGGGTGAGTGGGTAGAACCGCGCCTGCTGAAAGATATCCGTGGTGACCGCCCGGTGGAAGAGTTCCTGCCGGCATCCACCCATAAGCCCCTGGATCTCAAGAATCCTGACGATTGGGAATACGTGGTGGATACCATGGAAGAAGTTATGCACGGAACCCGCGGCACGGCTCGTGGTGCCGCCAGGGGTGCCAGCTACCGGATGGCGGGTAAAACCGGTACCGCCCAGGTGTTCAGCCTGGGTGAAGATGAAGAATACGATGCCGAGGAGATCCGCGAGCGCCTGCGGGACCACGCGCTGTTTGTCGGCTTTGCCCCCACAGACGATCCGAAAATCGCCGTTGCCATCATTGTCGAGAATGGCGGTGGCGGCAGCAGTGTCGCGGCACCGGTTGCCCGCGGGCTGTTTGATGCGTGGCTGGAGGAATTCCCTGCGGCAGAGGCGGCCCAGGTGGTGGGCCAGGCTGAAACCGGAGGTGAGGGCTGATGGCACTCGGAAAGCTGTTGAACAGCCAGGAATCGGGCGCTCTGGGCCGGCCCAGAAGCATCTGGTCAACGTTACACCTGGATCCAATCTTGCTGGCGTTATTGTTGCTGCTGGTGGGTGGAGGCCTGTTTGTGTTGTACAGCGGTGCAGACCGGAACTTTGCCGTGGTTGAGGGCCAGATGATCCGGTTGGGCGTGGCCTTTGTAGTGATGTTTGTGTTTGCCCAGCTGGACCCTGCAATATTCCGGCGCTGGGCTCCCTGGCTGTACCTGGCTGGCCTGGCCGGGTTGGTGGCGGTGTTGCTGGTGGGTGTTGGTGCCAAGGGTGCCCAGCGCTGGCTGGCGCTACCCGGGCTGCCCCGTTTCCAGCCTTCGGAGCTGATGAAACTGGTGGTACCGATGATGGCGGCCTGGTATTTGTCCCGCTATTACCTGCCACCCACGTTTTCGCGGATTGTGGTTGGCCTGGTGATTGTTCTGTTGCCCATGTTCCTGATCATCCAGCAGCCTGACCTGGGTACTTCGCTGCTGGTGGGTATGGCAGGTATCTTCGTGGTGTTCTTTGCCGGCATCAGCTGGAAGCTCATTACGGCCTTTTTCGGCATGGTGGCGGTTTCCGCGCCGCTGATGTGGTTCTACGTGATGCGGGACTATCAGAAGCAACGGGTGCTGACCCTGCTTGACCCGCAAAGTGATCCCCTGGGGGCGGGGTGGAACATTATCCAGTCGAAAACCGCCATCGGCTCCGGCGGGATGGATGGCAAGGGCTGGCTCCAGGGCACCCAGTCGCACCTGGAATTCCTCCCGGAAAGCCATACCGACTTTATTGTGGCGGTGCTTGCCGAGGAATTCGGCTTTGTCGGCATGATGCTGCTGATGGCGGTGTATTTCCTGATTATCCTGCGCTGTCTCTATATTTCCGTAACCGCTCAGGACTCCTTCAGCCGTTTGCTGGCGGGCGCCCTGACCATGACCTTCTTCATCTACATCTTTGTGAACGTGGGAATGGTCAGCGGGCTGCTGCCAGTGGTTGGTGTTCCGCTGCCCCTGATCAGTTACGGGGGCACGTCCGGGGTCACCCTGATGGCGGCCTTCGGTGTGCTGATGTCGATTCACACCCACCGCCGGATGATCTCGGCGTAGCCGGGCTGGCAATAATGGCCGGCCGGTAATGGTGAATCACGCCTGGAACCCGTTACAATGTTGCCGGTCAGTAATGACTGACTAACCGAGACAATACAGGGGTAGGCGCTGATATGCTGCAGGTTCCGAAACATTGGCTGCCGGGGTTGATCACACTGGTTCTGGTGTCTGGCTGTGCCAGCACTCCGGCTCCGGAAACCGATCATTCCTCGCGCTATACCATAAAGCAGGATCGTGGCCCCTCCGGTGACTACGATATCAGCGGCCTGACCGACGCGGTGCCCCGTTACGAGGAGCCTCGCCGGGCCGGTAACAAATCCCCGTACACCGTGTGGGGCAAGAGTTACCGGGTGATCGACAGCAATGACGGTTATGTGGCCCGGGGTACAGCCAGCTGGTATGGTGAGAAATTCCACGGCCACAAAACGTCCAATGGCGAGACCTTCGACATGTACGCCATGTCGGCCGCCCACAAGTCTTTGCGCATACCGGGATATGCCCGGGTGACCAACCTGGACAATGGCCGGTCGGTGATTGTCCGGGTGAATGATCGTGGCCCGTTTCACGGCGACCGCCTGATTGATCTGTCCTATGCGGCAGCCAAGAAGCTGGATTATCACGCCCGCGGCACAGCCCGGGTGGAAGTGGCCGCTATCACGGTTCGTCCGGATGGCGCCATGTTCCTGGCGGGCGAGCCATTTGAGCCCACTGGCAAGGTCCAGGCACCGGTGCAGGTAGCCTCAGAACCTGCCTCTGCGCCGGCAGCATCGGGACAGGCGTTGTTTGTGCAGCTGGGTGCCTTCAGCAGTCGGGACCCGGCCGAAGCCCTGCTGGCCAGGGCCCGGGAAGCAACGGAGACTCCGGCACGATTGCGTGAAGTGAGCACCGGCTCGGGACGTTTCCACCGTGTACAGGTGGGCCCGTTCCCGAATGAAGACGAAGCCCGCTATGCCCGGAACCTGCTGGAATCCCGGGGTTTCGGCCAGCCCATAGTCCTGACGGATTCGCACTGAGTTGCCGCCGGCACACATAAGACCAACATCTGACGACGAATGACACAACCCATGGCTTTCAAAATGTTTACCCGAATTTTTCTACTGGCATTTGCTCTGTTTGTAACCGCAGGGACGGCTTCGGCCCAGTCCCAGTCGGTCCTGATTCCTTCTCCTCCGGCCATTGCCGGCAGCTCCTGGGTTCTGATGGACCCCCTGAGCGGCCGTGTGATCATGGAGAACAACAGCAACGAGCGTTTGCCCCCGGCCAGCCTGACCAAGATGATGACGGCTTACATCGTTGAGCGTGAGCTGGACGAAGGCCGGATTTCCATGTCTGACATGGTGCCCATCAGTGTGAAAGCCTGGCGTACCGAGGGTTCCAGGACCTTCGTACAGGAAGGCACCACGGTATCCGTGGAAAACCTGCTGAAAGGCGTGATCATCCAGTCTGGTAACGATGCCTCCGTGGCCCTGGCCGAATTTATTGCCGGTAGTGAGGGTGCGTTCGTGGATATCATGAACCAGCAGGCGCAATTGCTGGGTATGACGAACACCAACTTCCAGAATGCCACCGGCTTGCCGGCCCCGGATCATTTTTCGACCGCCTACGACCTGGCCCTTCTGGCCCGGGCAATTATCCAGGACTATCCGGAAAACTATCCGCTGTATGCGGAGAAGCACTTCACCTACAACAATATCCGTCAGCCAAACCGCAACGCCCTGTTGTGGCGGGATGACAGCGTGGATGGCCTGAAGACCGGCCACACCGAAGAAGCCGGTTACTGCCTGGTGGCCTCTGCCAAGCGTAACGATACCCGCCTGATTGCCTCGGTAATGGGCACCTCGAGTTCCGAAGCCCGGGCCCAGGAAGTTCAGAAAATGCTGAACTACGGTTTCCGTTACTACGAAACCGAGCGTTTGTTCCGTGCCGGCCAGGAGCTGGTGCAGGCAAAGGTCTGGGGTGGCCAGGCTGACCAGATTTCCGTGGGTATGCCGGAAGATGTTTACGTAACCATTCCCCGCGGCTCCAGAAACCAGCTGGAATCTACCGTAGACCTTGATTCTGTGATCAAGGCACCCATCAATGTGGGAGACGAGCTGGGTCGCGTTCGGGTTATCCTGGATGGCGAAACCCTGGTGGACGAACCGGTACTGGCGCTGACCGAAGTGCCGGAAGGCGGGCTGTTCAAGCGGCTTTGGGATGCCATCAAGCTCTTTTTTGTTCAACTGTTTGAGTGAGCCACAGGCACAGAGTGTGCCCTGGCCGGGAGAAAGACGGCGTGAGTGAGCCGAAAGCACCGAAAATTGAATTTCCCTGCGATTACGTGATCAAGGTGATCGGTAATGCAGCCCCGGATTTCACGGAATTCGTGGTGGAAGTGGTGGAGCAGCACGCGCCGGGCATCTGCGAGGCAGATATCTCGGTAAACGACAGCAGCAAGGGCCGGTTTTCGTCTGTGCAGCTGAAAATCGTTGCCACCGGCGAAGAGCAACTCAAGGCACTGTTTGAGGACCTCAAAGCCAGTGGCCGGGTTCACATGGTGCTGTAAATGCCAGACCTGATTGTCCGCTCGCTGGGCCAGCAGCCCTACATGGAAGCCTGGGAGGCGATGAAAACTTTCACCGCTAACCGGGACGAATCCACGGTCGACGAACTCTGGTGCCTGGAACATCCCCGGGTGTTTACCCAGGGGCAGGCGGGCAAGGCCGAGCATATCCTGTTACCGGGTGATATCCCGGTTATCCAGGTAGACCGCGGCGGCCAGGTGACGTACCACGGCCCGGGCCAGCTGGTGATCTACCTGTTGATTGACCTGTCCCGGCGCAAACTGGGTGTCCGGGCCCTGGTGGATGTGATCGAGCAGGCTATTGTGCGCACACTGGCCCAGTCCGGTGTGGAAGCGGCACCCCGTGCCGACGCACCCGGTGTCTATGTGAACGGGGCCAAGATCGCATCGCTGGGCCTGCGGGTGCGCCGGGGCTGTTCTTTCCACGGCCTGGCCCTGAACGTGAATATGGACATGGAACCTTTCTCCCGCATCAATCCCTGTGGCTATGCCGGCATGAACATGTGTCAGGTGAAAGACTTCGAGCAGGGCGCCTCGGTATACGAGCTTGAACGCCGCCTGGTGAAAGAGCTGGTAGCCGGGCTGGGCAACCAGCAGGTGGAGCATCGCCAGGGCTGGTAAGCCGGTTCAGCGTGCAGCATTGGCCTCGATGCACACCTGGTCCCGGCCGCCGGACTTGGCGGCATACAGGGCTTCATCGGCCCGCTGCAACAGCCGGTCAATCGATTCCGATCCTCGAATGCTGGCAACGCCGGTACTGATGGTAACCCCCATGGTTTTGCCGCTTTCGGTCTGAACGGACTGCCTGGCTACTGCGGCCCGCATCCGTTCAGCGCTGGCACTGGCTTCGGCCAGAGCCGTTTCCGGTAACAGCACCAGGAATTCCTCCCCGCCCCAACGGGCAATGGTATCCATCTTGCGACAGCCGGATGCCAGCGTGCGCGCCACCAAGATAATCAGTTCGTCGCCCACCTGGTGGCCATGCTGGTCGTTCACGGTCTTGAACAGGTCAATGTCCATCAGTAATACCGAGAAAGGCCGCCCGTTGCGCAGGTAGCGCTGGTATTCGCCTTCGAGCTGGGTCAGGCCTTCGCGGCGGTTGGCCAGCCCGGTCAGGGCATCGTGCTTGGCCGCATATTCGAACTCCGCCGCCAGTTTCAGCAGCCCCAGCTTGCTGCGGCGCCGGCTCTGGTCGAGGATATAGCCAGTGATCATTTCGAACGCGAGCACGATCACCAGGGAAATCCGGAAACTGCTGCTGTAAGTGGCGCCAAACAGCCATTCGCCGGCGGGGCTGAACAGAAACAGTACGGCCAGCCAGCCGCCAGCACAGGCAAACACGCCCACCCGGGCTTCACTGATGTAAAAGATGATGGGCGGGTAGGCAAACAGCCAGATAATGGCAGAGCCATCTTCCACCGCGTGCACGGCAAGGTACGTGAACAGCACGGTGATCAGCGAAATGAAGCCCCGACGCTGCAAGGTTTTGTGGCGAAAGCCCAGAAACACCAGCAGGTTGAGTGCCAGCAGGCCGGAGAATACCAGCAGCACGCTGGCGTTCAGGTTGTCGCCATGCTGGCTCGAGCGCCAGGCGAAGAAGGCCAGTATGGGAACCGCGGCCGCGCTCAGCCAGTTGATCAGGGCCGGTACAGGAATTTCGCCTTTAACCCGAAACTGAGACAGCTCGGAATCGGCAGCGGAGTGGGGTGTCTGCGTCATGGCATTATTGTTGTGTAAGATTTCAGGGCGGCCAGTCGTGGCCGGTCTGTACATAGTAGAGGCACTTAAGTGCTGTGACTGTATCGAATCGTAACCTTCAGCGGGTACTGATTATTGCTGGTTAAAGTTCGTGCACATTGGCCCCGGAAGCGGAAATCCGGCGACGAATCGGTTAGCTTGTATCGGGGCAGGATCCGTATAATGCATGGAAGTATCGGAAAAGCAGCAAATTCCCAGACAAAGACAGGTCGTTCATGACAGAAAGGCGCTCCGGAAAATCCGTCTCACGCATCAAGACCGGTAGTTTTGAGCGTCGGCTGTCGCTGACCAAGGCCGGTCTCTTTGCCGGAACCCGCATGGCTTCCCACATGGCTACCAACTGGTTCAGCAGCAAAGACACCCGTGAGCAAAGGCACAAGGCCATGCTGTCCAGCCAGGCCCGGTTCCTGGTAGATGAGCTTGGCCGCCTGAAGGGCAGTGTGGTCAAGATCGGCCAGGTGATGGCGCTGTACGGCGAGCACTTTCTGCCGGAAGAAGTGACTGAAGCCCTGCATACCCTGGAAGACCAGACCACGTCCCTGGAGTGGCCTGCCATTGAACGGGTGCTGAAGGCGGAAATCGGTGCGGACCGGCTGGCAGAGCTGGAGGTAGACCCGGAACCCATAGGCGCTGCCTCGCTGGGGCAGGTGCACCGTGCCGTGCGCCGCAGCGATGGCCTGGAGCTGGTGCTGAAGGTTCAGTACCCCGGCGTGGCTGATGCTGTAGACAGCGACCTCAACGCCGTGGCCCAGTTATTGAAAGTGGCCAGGCTGGTGAGCTTTGGCCCCGAATTCAATGACTGGCTCGAAGAAGTCCGGCAGATGATGCACCGGGAGGTGGACTACCGGCTGGAAGCCCGCACCACGGAAAAATTCCGCCAGATGCTGGCGGACGATCCCCGGTTTATCGTGCCCCGGGTGCTGCCGGAATATTCCACCGATCACATCATCGCCTCAACCTATGAACACGGCCATTCCGTAGGCTCCCAGGAAGTGCGGGAGCTGTCCCTGGAGCGCCGGAGCGCCCTGGGCAAGGCGGCCCTTGAGCTGTTTTTCCGGGAGCTGTTTGTCTGGGGCGAAATCCAGACCGATCCCAACTTCGGCAATTACCGGATCCGTATTGCCGGTGAAGCCGGGGAGGAGCCGGATTATGATCGCATTGTGCTGCTCGATTTCGGTGCGGTACAAAGCTATTCCCGGGAGTTTCTGGACCCGGTCATCCAGATGATCCGGGCGTCCTATGAAGACGACCTGGAACAGGTGATCGAGGGCGGCGTGAAGCTGCGCTTTATGAGCTACGACTGGCCCCGGGAAGTGCTGGAAAAGTTCGGACAGGTTTGCATGTCGGTGCTGGAGCCCCTGGCCCGGGACCAGGGCCAGTGGCCGGACTATGCGGTGAACAGCCACGGCCAGTACCGCTGGAAACAGAGCGACCTGCCATCCCGGGTGGCCCGGCAGGCAGCCCGCTCGGCCATCAGCCGTTACTTCCGGGTACCGCCCAAGGAGTTCGTGTTCCTGAACCGGAAGCTGATTGGTGTGTACACCTTTGTGGCGGTGATGCACTCCGAGTTTAATGGTGAACCACTGTTGCGCCGTTACCTTTACGGTGAGGATCCGACCAACCCGGACGCTTCCAGTACCACCCAAATCACAAAGGCGTAGCGCAAGCCCTTGCCGATGGCTACCAGCACTACAAAGTTGAGCCAGGGCACCCGCATAATGCCGCCCACCAGTGTGAGCGCGTCACCCCCGATCGGCAGCCAGCCGAGCAGCAAAGACCACTGCCCGTAGCGGTTGAACCGGTTGCGGGCCTTGTGCAGTTGCAGTTCGCTGACCGGAAACCAGCGTTTGTGTTTGAACCTGTCTACCTGCCGGCCAATGATGCCATTCACCACCGAGCCCAGGGTATTGCCGGCGGTGGCCCAGAACCAGATCCAGAACAGGGCGTAATCCTGGTTCACCAGGGTGCCCACCAGGATCTCCGAGTAGGCTGGCAGCAGGGTAGCGGCCGCGAAGGCGGTCAGGAAAAGGGTCAGGTAGGCCATGGCGTCTCCATGGCTGAATCGTAAAGTACTATGGCTGTAATGGTAAGTGCCAATTTCCAATCCCCGGACGAGCTGTCATTATTTGCCCAACTTTCAGGTTTTGGTTTTCCTTTATTTCCCGAGGAGGTTTTATGGAGCAGGTTACCATCTACGGTCGCATGAGCTGCCCGTTCTGCGTAGCGGCAAAGAACTTGTGCGAGTCCCGGAACATGCCCTACGTGTGGGTCGACATGATCGAGAAAGGGCTGAGCAAGCAGGACGTTGCCGACAGGATTGGCCGCCCGGTGTATACCGTGCCGCAGATTCTGGTGGGTGACGAATACGTTGGCGGCTACGACGATTTCTCCGCCTACGTGCGCAGGCAGCCCGCCTGACGCCATTTTCCGTCTTCCGGAAACACAAAGGCCCGGCTGTAAAAAGCCGGGCCTTTGTGTTTCTGGCGATAGCTGTTACAGGGTGAACTCTGTTTTCAGCTTTTTCTCGGCCAGTTGGTTTTTCAGCTTGGCCACCTTGGGCAGGCCGTTCTCGAACGGCGGGAAGCTCTCGCCCTCGATCAGCGGCTGCAGGTAGTCACGGCACTCCTCGGTAATGCCGAAGCCGTCATCCGTAATATAGTGGATGGGCATTTTCTTTTCCTGGTTAGCCACCTCGCTCAGGTTAGCCTGGCCAATGCTCCAGCGGTAAGGCTTGGCCTGGTCCCGCACGATGGTGGGCATCAATGCCTGTTTGCCGTTCAGCGCCATTTCCACGGCAGCCTTTCCCACGGAGTAGGCCTGTTCTACGTCGGTAGCGGAGGCAATGTGCCGCGCTGCGCGCTGCAGGTAATCGGCAACGGCCCAGTGGTACTTGTGGCCCAGGGCCTGCTTCACCATGTTGGCCAGGGCCGGTGCAACACCGCCCAGCTGGGTGTGGCCGAAGGCATCCTTGGCGCCAGCGTCGGCTACGAACCGGCCGTCTTCGTACTGGGCACCTTCCGAGGCAACCACCACGCAGTAGCCGTAATCTTTCACGCACTGGTCTACGCGCTCCAGGAACTTCTCCCGGTTGAACGGGATTTCCGGGAACAGGATGATGTGGGGTGGTTCGCCTTCACCCTGGCCAGCCAGGCCGCCGGAAGCGGCAATCCAGCCCGCGTGCCGGCCCATCACTTCCAGGATGAACACCTTGGTGGAGGTTTCGCACATAGACTTGATGTCCAGGCTGGCTTCCAGGGTAGAGGTGGCAATGTACTTGGCGACAGAACCAAAGCCGGGGCAGCAGTCAGTGAACGGCAGGTCGTTGTCGACAGTTTTGGGTACACCGATGCAGGTGATCGGATATCCCATCTTGTCGGCCAGCTGGGATACCTTGTAGGCGGTATCCTGGGAATCGCCGCCACCGTTATAGAAGAAGTAGCCGATGTCGTGGGCACGGAACACTTCGATCAGGCGCTCGTACTCGCGCTGGTTCTCAGACAGGTTCTTCAGCTTGTAGCGGCAGGAACCGAAAGCGCCGCCCGGGGTATGAATCAGCGCCTGGATGGCGTCATCTGACTCCAGGCTGGTATCAATCAGCTCTTCTTTCAGGGCGCCGATAATGCCGTTGCGGCCGGCAAACACCTTGCCGATCTTGTCCGGGTGCTGGCGGGCGGTCTGAATAACGCCACAGGCACTGGCGTTAATAACGGCGGTAACCCCGCCAGACTGGGCATAAAATGCATTCTTGATAGCCATCTCGGGCTAAAGCCTCCTGCTGGTTCAATGATGGCGCAAATCATACGCGAATCAGGTGGAAGTTTCATGAGCATATACCGTGCCCTTGACCCCGCAGAAAGTATGGTAGAGGCTTGGCAGGTTTCAAACCGGAGGCCTTACCTTAATGCACATACACATCCTGGGAATCTGCGGCACTTTCATGGGCAGCCTGGCGGTCATCGCCCGGGAACTGGGGCACACTGTGACCGGCTCCGACCAGGGGGTATACCCGCCCATGAGCACCCAGCTGGAGGCCCAGGGTATCTCGTTAATGGAAGGCTACCGGGTGGAGAACCTGGAGCCGAAGCCGGACCTGGTGCTGATCGGTAATGCCATGTCCCGGGGCAACCCGGAGGTGGAAGCTGTTCTGAACCGGCGCATCGATTACATGTCCGGCCCCGAGTGGCTGGCCCGGGAAGTCCTGCGCCATCGCTGGGTGATGGCGGTGGCCGGCACCCACGGCAAAACCACCACCACCGCCATGCTGCTGTGGATTTTGGACCAGGCCGGGTTTGATGCCGGCTACCTGGTGGGCGGCGTGCCCCAGGATTTCCCGGTGTCCGCGCGCCTGGGCAGCAGCGACTTCTTTGTCATCGAGGCCGATGAATACGACAGCGCGTTCTTCGACAAGCGCTCCAAGTTTATCCATTACCGCCCGAACACCCTGATCCTGAACAACCTGGAATACGACCACGCCGATATTTTCGAGAACGTGGAAGCCATCGAGCGCCAGTTCCACCACCTGGTGCGCACTGTTCCGTCCCAGGGGCTGATCATTCGTCCGGCCCTGGACCAGCACCTGGACAATGCGCTGGAAATGGGCTGCTGGAGCCCGGTGCAGGATACCGCCATCGGCAGCGAGATCAGCCGCACCGCAGACTGGCGCGCGGAGCTGCTGGCAGAAGACGGCAGCCGCTTTATGGTCATCCACCACGAGCAGCCGGTGGCTACCCTGAAGTGGAAACTGACGGGTATGCACAACGTGCGTAATGCGCTGTCAGCCATTGCCGCTGCCCGCCATGTGGGTGTAACGCCGGACCATGCCGTGGCCGCCTTGTGCCGGTTCTCCGGTGTTAAGCGGCGGATGGAGCTGGTGGGCGAGGTTGGTGGTGTGCGGGTGTATGACGACTTTGCCCATCACCCGACGGCCATTGCCCTGACCCTTGAGGGCTTGCGCAGCCAGGTGGGGGACGAGCCGATTCTTGCCATTATCGAGCCCCGTTCCAACACCATGAAACAGGGTGTACACCAGCAGACCCTGATTCCCAGTGCCGCGGCAGCAGACCGTGTACTCTGGGGTAACCTGAGCGAGATGAGCTGGCTGCCGGAACTGGTGAACGGCTGGCGTGCCGAGCACGGCGAGCTGGACCACCATGGCGTGGAAGAGTCGGTCGATGCCCTGATTGCCCGGGCCGTGGACCAGCTGCCGGAAACCTGCCACATTGTGATCATGAGTAACGGTGGCTTCGGTGGTATTCACCGCAAACTGGTCGCCGAACTGGAGAAGCGTCGTGGCTGAAACATCACCGGTAATTAACCTGGCATTTACCGGCGCGTCCGGGGCCCAATACGGACTGCGCCTGCTGCAGTGCCTGGTAGCGAACGGTTGCCGGGTGAACGTGATGATCAGCAAGGCGGCCCAGGTGGTGATTGCTACCGAAACTGATTTCCGTTTGCCGGGTTCCACCCCGGCCATGGCGGAGGCGCTGTCTGCATACGCGGGCGCCGAAGCCGGGCAGGTACAGGTGTTCGGCCGGGAGGAGTGGTTTTCCCCGCCGGCCTCGGGCTCCGGCGAGAAAGCGCCTTTGGTAATCTGCCCCTGCAGCACCGGCACCCTGTCGGCCCTGGCCACCGGTGCCAGCAACAACCTGATCGAGCGGGCCGGCGATGTGGCGCTGAAAGAACGCCGCAAGCTGATCCTGGTGCTGCGTGAAACCCCGTATTCCGAAGTGCACCTGGAGAACATGCTCAAGCTCACCCGCATGGGGGCGGTGATCATGCCGGCCAGTCCGGGGTTCTATCACAACCCTCAATCCCTGGATGACCTGGTGGACTTCATGGTGGCCCGGATTCTTGACCACCTGGACCTGCCGCAAACCCTGGTCCCGCGCTGGGGTGCAAAGAAAACAGATTGACCCTTCCCGGGACGTTGGTTTTGGCCAAAGCGATTGATGGTTTTCACCATTGAGCCAAAACCCGCCCCGCCACAGACTTGCTGAACACAACGATAAACCAACCCGTTCACCGAGGTTCAGCATGATTCCACGTACTCTGTTCGACGCCGATCTTGAAGGCTTTCGCGATTCCGTTCGCAAGTTCCTGGAACAGGAAGCCGCGCCTTATCACGAGCAATGGGAAAAGGATGGCCAGGTCAGCCGCGAGCTCTGGCGAAAGGCGGGCGAGCTGGGCTTCCTGTGCCCGATGCTGCCGGAAGAGTACGGCGGCGTAGGGGCCGATTTCCGCTACTCGGCGGTGATTATGGAAGAAATCTCCCGGGCCGGTTTGTCCGGCATTGGCTGGGGACTGCACTCCGATATTGTGGCGCCTTACATCCTGAACTACGGCTCGGAAGAGCAGAAGCAGAAGTACCTGCCGAAAATGGCCTCCGGTGAAATGATTACCGCCATCGCCATGACCGAGCCGGGCGCCGGTTCTGACCTGCAGGGCGTAAAGACCACCGCCATTCGCCAGGGCGACCACTACAATCTCAATGGCTCCAAAACGTTTATTACCAACGGCCAGCTGGCGGACCTGGTGATCGTTGTGGCCAAGACCGATCCCAAGGAAGGCGCCAAGGGCACCAGCCTGTTGCTGGTGGAAACCGCCTGGGAAGGTTTCGAGAAAGGCCAGAACCTGAACAAGGTGGGCATGAAGGCCCAGGACACCTCCGAGCTGTTCTTCCAGGATGTAAAAGTGCCGGCCGATAATCTGTTGGGCAGCATGGAAGGGCAGGGCTTCTTCCAGCTGATGCAGGAGTTGCCGGCGGAGCGCCTGCAAGTGGCTCTGACTGCCGTAGCCGCTGCCGAAGCAGCCTGGCAGTGGACCCTGGACTACGTGAAAGAGCGCAAAGCCTTCGATAAACCGGTTATCGCGTTCCAGAACACCCGTTTCAAGCTGGCGGAGCTGAAAGCTGAAATCACGGCGGCCCGGGTGTTCACTGACCGCTGCCTTGAACTGCATCTGGACAAGAAGCTGGATATCCCCACTGCGGCCATGCTCAAGCAGCACACCACAGACCTGCAGTGCAAGGTGATGGATGAATGCGTGCAGCTGCACGGCGGCTATGGCTATATGTGGGAATACCCCATTGCCAGGGCCTGGGCCGATTCGCGGGTGCAGCGCATCTATGCCGGCACCAACGAAATCATGAAGGAAATCGTGGCTCGTTCATTCTGAGGGTTTTGACCCGACTGGCCCCGACACCGTGCGGGGCCAGTGCTTTACCAAACTTTACAATTTGCCAAGCCTGTCAAGGTCTCCCGGCGGTACATCCCCTAAAGTAGCGGCACAACCTCTAACAAGGATAACCGGTTGCCGCGATGAAACGCCTGACTGCTCTCTCCGTTCCCCTGCTTACCCTTGCCATCGCCGGTTGTGGCGAAGAATCCGACCAACTGCCCGTAGATGGCCGCGATTTCGATGGCGTGAACTACAGCGAACCGGCGCCGTATCAGGGGCGGGTGATTGATGGCTATCTGAAGAATGCCCGGGTGTGGCTGGATGTGAACGGTGATGGAAAGTACACCGCGGAGTCGTTCACTGTAGAGCTGGATAATGGCAATTCTGCGGTTATCGAAGGCGGAGAACCCATGGCCATGAGTGGTCAGGATGGCGCGTTCAGCCTGGACCTTGCCGCTTTGCAGTTGTCACCCCAGGAAGGCCGACCGCTTGATCCACGGGACTACCCGCTGTTCGCAGCCGCTATTCCCGGAACCACGGTTGAGCAGACCGAAGTGGGGGATCAGGCCATAGCCGTGGGCTATGTTTTGTCGGCTAATCCCGGTGTCCGCAATGTAACGCCGCTGACCACCCTGGCCCGTTACCAGACGGCATTGGAATTGATGCCCGGGGGCGATCTGGGTGAGAGCCTGGCTGGCATCAACGTGACTGCGGATTATATTCGTGGGCAGGATGCCCGGGCCCATGCCTATGCCCGGGCACTGGTGAAGTTTATGACGCAGCAGGTGGCAAGCAGCATGCCCAACAGGGCGGGCGCAGAGCTTAGCCTGAGCCCGGAAGAGGCCCGGCTTCTGGGCACTTCCCTGTTGCGGCACGCTCCGGCCGTAATTACGGCCGTAGATCAGGCGGCTGGCGATGACTACTCCAGCGTGGCGATCGATACTCTGGAACTGCCGGATGTCACCGTCAGTATCACCGATCCGCTGGTGCTGACGGGGCAGCAGGTCTTTGCTCGTGCGGAAAGTAGTGAGCTGCCAGTGGCACCGGATGACCTGGTTGCCTCAACCGGGCTTGAGTTTGAGTACGGTGAAGACGGGCGGCTGGCTAAAATTGCGGCGAATGGCTGCCTGGCGCTGTCGATGCCGGAACTGGCCCGGCTGATTGAAGCTGGTGGTTATATGGGCAGGCTTTCTACCCAGTGGCTGCCCTCGGTATCCCTAGCGCCAGCGGGTTGGGATGCGTTCAATCCTGAAAACGATCCCGACCAGGCAGTGGATGAAACTCTGACCTTTGACTGGGATGGAGGGGCGATCGAATTCCAGACGTCGACACTTTGCCATGCAGCCAGGGGCATCGAACCGGCGTCCACCGAGCTTGGAGCCGGAGCGGAGGTTAGCTATAGCTGGAGTGAGCAGGACGGTGCAATCTCGGAGCTTGTTGCGACAGTCGGTGGCGCTGGTGCGGACGCGGGAACGGTCTACCGGCTAACCGGGGGGGATCCCGATAGTAGCGTTAAGCTGTTTGCGGGTTACGCGGTCACCAAAGATGAGGAGCCGTTGGAAGTTGTGGAATGGCAGGGAGGGGTCGTTGAGTGCGACCTGGTTGACACTGAAACCAATCAGGAAAACTTTTTGGTGACAGCAATCCAGAGCTATTTGTTTTCCGGTTACGAGCCACAGCCGGCAACGTTCACCAATCTGGCACTGGAATACGATACCCGGACGCTTTCAACAGACGGTGCTGAGGTAAAGGTCAATCGCCTCCTGCGCTATGCATTCCTGGATCCGGCGCTGGCCGGTTCGGGCAATGTGACGGCAGACGCCGGGTTCCAGTGGTTACTGCACTACGACTCCACGCCGGATGTAAATGCTCCGAACCTGATTCGGGAGGCTTATCTGTCTGATTATTCTGTGCAGAGTTGCGGAACCGGCAGGCCCGCGCGAGTTATGGTGATTTCTGGTGTATGGAAGCAGGCTGAAGGGGTGGCGTATCCTGTTGGTTGATCACCGCCAAGATCACAACCAACAGAGGAATGATACGCCATGTCCGAGTCTAACCTGCATGCTCTTTCACAACCAG